>JAKSDN010000009.1 GCA_022360075.1 Kiloniellales bacterium
CTTGATGCGGCTGTTCAAGGACCTGCGGGGCGAGCGGCTGCGTGCCTATCTCGGCGTCTATCTCTGCTTCGCAACCCACGCGCTGATCGACGCGGCGACGATCTACGGCACGCGCATCTTCTGGCCGCTCTGGCCGGAGCCTTTCGGGCTCGGCTCGCTCTTCATCATCGATCCGCTCTACACGCTGCCGCTGCTGGTGGCGCTGATCTGGGCACTCTGCCTGCGCGCCTGGACCGCCCGCTTCGCCCGCGTCGTGGCCACCTGTCTCGTGCTTTCGACGGCCTATCTCGGCTGGAGCCTGATGGCGCAGCAGATTGCGCAGGCCCGGGCCGCGACGCTCCTGGCCTCGACGGGTCTAAAGCCCGATCGCCTGCTCGCCATCCCCACACCCTTCAACACGCTGTTCTGGCGCGCGATCGCGCTCGACGGCCCGCGCTACGTCAACCTCTACCTGCCGCTCATCGGCGGCGCGGATGCCGCGACCCTCTACAGCCATCCGCGCGGCACGGGCTACGCCGACTGCCTCGCCGGCAACGCGGCCTTCGCCAAGCTCGCGCGCTTCAGCGACGGCTTCTATCGCGTCGATCGACGCGGCGGCGCTTTCGAGGTCTCCGACTTGCGCATGGGCCTGACGCCCAGCTACGTCTTCCGCTTCGCCGTCGCCGAGGCCACGGACGCCGGCCCCCGCGCCATGATCCCCGAACGCCGTCGCAGCGAGCGCCGCGCCCCCGGCGACCTCGACTGGCTCTTCGCCGGCATCACCGGCAACGGCGCCCCGCGCCCGGTCGAGGCCGATGCCACGACGACGCTCGCGGCCCTCGCAGCGGGGAGCGCGGATTCAGTGCGCATCGCAGCTTGCGACCAACCGGTCTCGACCGGGTGACTTCGAATTCCGTTGTTCTTGGCAAGCACAGTGTCGTGTCGCGCGCAGTGCTTAAAGAATTGACACAGATGAACACAGATTGTCCGTCAGACCGATGCAGTGGGTTTGATCCGACTCATCTGTGTCTATCTCTGTTCATCTGTGTCAAATAGTCTGATCGATGACCGTGACGATGTATCCGCCAAGATCTCTGCAACGCTTGAAAATTGGGGACAGTATAAGGATTTTTGTTTGAGATTGCGTTGTCGGCCCGTTCTTCGTCTTACTCGGTCACCCCGCACCGACCGCCTGGACCCGAATCAACCCGAAAAGCATGACTACAGAGTGTAGCGACCGTCGCTGCGGCATCCGAAGGGACACTATATCTAACAGTTTGAAAGACAAGAGATTCAACGAGCGCGTGAAGCTGGCGGCGAGCGCGCTGAACACGCTCGGTATCGGATTCGTCATCTCTGGCGTGGTATTCCCGGTCGTGCGCGAAGGCGATGCCGAGGCTTGGATGAGGACGGAGGTCTGGGCATCGATCGTGGCTGGCCTTATATTACACCTGTACGGCCACGCGACCTTGGGCCTCCTGCGAGCGGAGGGTTGATCATGGCAGTCGAGACCTGGATCACGATGTGCGCGATCTCCGCCGTCGTTCTGGCGACGGCGGGCTACCTCTATCTCCGGCACGCGTCCCACAAGCTGGACGAGGAACAGCGGCGGCGGCATCCGGCTGAGTAGAGTTCCGTCCGCCCCCAATTCGACTACAGAGCCAGTCGCAGTCTATCCCGCCCGCATCGCCGTCTCCGGCAGCAGGATCCTGAAGCGCTCGCGGATCGTCGCATCGGTCTTCGCATCGATCGTGTCCGGAAAGTGGCTCGCCAGGATGCTCCGCGCGGTCTCGCGGGCGCGTGCCCAGATGTCGGTGGCGCCGGACTCCTCCCAAGTGTCGATCGGGTGGCGGTCGGAGAGACCGGGATAGAGGTAGTCGCGCTCCATGGCGGCGATGGTCTGGGCGTGGCCGAGGAAGTGGCCTTCGCCGCGCACCACGTCGCGGATGGTCTCGAAGCCTAGGGTCTCCTCGCTCACCTCGATGCCGCGGATCACGCGCTGGGCGAGGCCGAGCATCTCGTTGTCGATCACGAAGGCCTCGAAGGAGGCGCCCATCAGGCTCGCCATCATGCCGGCGGACTCGTAGATCATGTTGGCGCCGGCGAGCCCGGCGGCGAGCGCGGTCGCCGCTTTCTCCAGGCCGGCCTGGGCGTCGAGCGCCTTGGCGTCGCTCATGCAGGCGGCGACCCCGCCCGGCAGGTCGTAGAAGTTGGCGATCTGCGCCGAGGCCGCGTTGAGCACCGCGATTTCGCCGCCGCCGCCGGAAAAGCCGCCGGTACGCAGGTCGATCACCAGCGGCCAGTTGGAGAAGATCATCGGATAGCCGGGCGCAAAGAGGTTGACCAGCAGCAGGCCGGCCAGCGCCTCGGCCGTGGTCTGGGCGAGCATGCCGGCGAGCGGCGCCGGCGCGGTCGCGCCGGACTGGGCGGCGATGATCGCGTTGATCGGCAGGCCGTGCTCGATGCAGGCGAGCGCCACCTCGACCGCGTCGGCACCGTAACGCAGCGGCGAGACCACCGGCGAGATGTGCACCTTGCAGAAGGGCCGCTTGCGAAACTCACCCTCGCCGCCCAGCACCAGATCGAACATCGCGACCGCCTCGGCCACATGGGCACCCAGGGTGAAGCTGGTGCCGATGTGCTTGCGCGTGCCGGCGGCGAGCGCGTAGGCGGTGTTGAGGTCGAGATCCGCGGGCTCGGCCAGGTCGGTCGCGACGCAGCAGCGCGTGAACCAGGCGACGTTCTCCAGACAGTCGACCAGGCGCGCGAAGTCGTAGACGTCGCGCAGCGTCGAGGGCCGGTAGTGGCCGGTCTCGGGGTCCTGCGTGCGCACCGCCGCGCCGCCGGTGCCGTAGTGCACCGCCTCGCCGCCGACCTCGAAGTCCTGCGCGGGCTCGCGGCCGTGCAGCACGACGCGCCTTGCGGCGCCCGCGATCACGTCCTCGACCAGGGCCGGCGGAAAGCACAGGCGGCCTTCTTCGCTCAGCCGCGCGCCGCGGGCCAGCGCCTGCTCGATTACGACGTCGGGCACCTCGGCCATGCCGATCTCATCGAGGATGCGCAAGGCAGTCTTGTGGATCACCGCGACGTCGCTTGCCTTGAGCGGACGATAGCGGCCGCCGATCTGGCCCGGCGGGCTCGGGTGCTGGCGCGCCCGCGTGTCCTGGCGCATCGCCACGCGGGCCCGCCGCCCACCTGCCCGCCGCGTGCCGCGTCCCTCGACCGTGCTCATGGCCTGCCATCCTTTCCGGGCTCGTCTGTGCCCAGGACAAGTCTAGCGCAGCGCCAACCGTCCTCGAAGCGTTACCGGAAGCTGCTCGTCGAGTGTGAGCGGGCTCCTATTTCCCTCTCCCTCGAGGGGAGAGGGGAAGAAAGCACGATTGCGCTGTCACCCATGCTTGCCCCGGCTCCAGCCGAAGCCGGCGAGGTGATCGCTCGCGAAATCGACGGCGTCGTCTTCCAGGGTCGTGGCCATGGAATCGTTCCAGCGGTTCAGGAAGCCGAAGAGCGCGACGACGCCCAGGATCTCGACGATCTGGCCCTCGTCCCAGTGCGCGCGCAGGCGCGCGCCAAGCTCGGGCGTGACCGCGTTGGGCACGGCGGCGGCGGCCAGGGCGAAGTCGAGGGCGGCGCGCTCGGCCTCGCTGAACAGCGGGCTGGTCTGGTAGTCCCAGATGGCCGCCAGCTTTGCGTCGCTGGCGCCGTAGCGCTGCGCTGCCAGCGCCGTGTGCGCCTGGCAGTAGCGGCAGCCGGCGGCATGGCTCGCGACGTAGCCGACCAGGCGCTTCAGCTCGCTGCCGACGCCGTGGCTCGGGTCCATGACGGCCTTGTTGAGCGCGATGAAGGCCTTCGCGATATCCGGCCGGCGCTGCATGGTCAGCACCGAGTTCGGCACCAGGCCCAGGGTCTCGTTGAAGAAGGTGGAGAGCTCCGCCACCTCGGGATCGTGCTCGGGCGGTAGGGGTGGGATGAGCGGCATGGCGGGGTTTCCTCCTGCGGATATGTGACCGGAGACTCGTGAGACGCCAATTCTGGTCCCGGCGAAAGTGCGCAAAAAGTGTGCTCGGGCGCCCTGTGCCGCCCCCCAACTGTCATCCTCGGGCGGAGCGCAGCGAAGACCCGAGGATCCATGGATAGGCCTGGCGCGGGATCCGCCATGGATCCTCGGGTCTCCGCCCGAGGATGACATTTTTCATTATTAATGAGCGGTGGAGAAAGCGGCTTCAATCCTGAGGGACAAGTAGTCGAGTTTTCGCGGTAGGACTCGTCTGCTTCCGAAGGCTAATGAGGTGTGATACAATGTGCACATCGAAATACATTGGCTAGGATCCAATATGAGCCGTTCCGAAACGCAGGCCATCTCATTCCGACTTCAAGCCGACAAGTTGCACAAGCTTGAAGCCCTTTCGGCGGCCACTGACCGGCCTCGATCATGGCATATCGAACAGGCGCTGGATGCCTACCTCGATCTACAGTCCTGGCAGCTTGAGCATATCCAAAAGGGTTTCGCGTCTCTCGATGCCGGGCGGACGGTGTCGCATGGCGAAGTCCGCGATTGGCTGATGAGCTGGGGCGCCGACGACGAGGGTGAGCCGCCGAAGTGAAAGTCATCTGGTCTTCGGATGCCGTTCGCGACCTGGAGGCCATCCGCGACTACATCGCCGAGTCCAATCCGGTCGCGGCCAAGGAGACCGCGCGCCACATCGTCGACGCTCTCGAAACGCTCGTCGAGTTTCCCGGAATGGGCCGTCCAGGTCGATTGCCGCACACCCGAGAGCTGGTCGTGTCCGGTACGCCATTCATTGTCCCGTATCGCGTAACGGAAAAAGGGGTCGAGATCGCAGCGATCATCCATGGAGCGCGCAAGTGGCCGGATGTTTGATGCGGTTTTCCCTTCTCGCAGGGCCCGTGCCATAGTGGGTCGCCTGGCCGGCAGA
>JAKSDN010000766.1 GCA_022360075.1 Kiloniellales bacterium
GAGTCCACAGCTCACGCCCTAGCGCCGAGCGCCGACGGTCCGAGAGTATCACCCCCACCCCAACCCTCCCCCATCAAGGGGGAGGGAGCTATAGTGGCGGTAGGTCTCGTCCTATTCCCTCCCCCTTGTGGGAAGGGCTAGGGTGGGGGCGTCCGCGAAGCGGAACAGGAAAAGGGAGGAACAGCCCCATGACCGGCCGCCTGACCGACGCGCAGATCCGGACCTATCGCGAGGACGGGCTGGTCATCCCCGACTACCGGCTGCCCGACGAACTGCTCCAGCGCATGCGCGTCTCGCTCGGCGATCTGATCGCACGCAACCCCGATGTCCCGGCCGACTCGATGTTCTGCCCGCACATCCGCCACGGCGGCACTCAGGGTCTGGTCGGCGCCAGCGAATGGCTCGACTACGCGCGCATTCCCGAGATTCTCGACATGGTGGCCCAAGTCATCGGGCCCGACTTCCTGCTCTGGGGGACGACGGTGTTCGGCAAGCCGCCGCGCAGCGGCAAGCGCGTGCCCTGGCACCAGGACGGCGAGTACTGGCCGATCAAGCCGCTCGCCACCTGCTCGGTCTGGATCGCGCTCGACGACGCGACGCCGGAGAACGGCTGCCTGCGCTACATCCCCGGCTCGCACCGGGACAAGGCGGTGCTGCGCCATCACCAGGACGACAGCGACGCCTTGGCGCTCAATATGGAGCTCGATCCCGACCAGTTCGACGAGAGCAGTGCGCGCGACGTGGTGCTCGAGGCCGGCCAGATCTCGCTGCACGACGTCTACCTGGCGCACGGCTCGGAGCCCAACCGCACGGAGCGCAGGCGCGCCGGCTTCATCTGCCGCTACATGCCGACAAGCTCCCACTTCGACCATACCTACGGCGCCGCGTTGCAAGAGCGCTCCGGCGTCATCGACTTCGGCCAGCGCGCGCTTTGGCTGATGCGCGGGCGCGACCTCTCGGGCAAGAACGACTTCGAGGTCGGCCACGATCTGGCGTGAGTGTGCGGTGGCTTGGTCCGAGCGATCCTCACCCTTCGACAGGCTCAGGACGAGGAGGCGGAGGCCGGTTCACTCCCCCAACGATTCCCCTCATGCTGAGCTTGTCGAAGCATGAGGATCGCTCGATCCCTCCTCCAGGATTGCCCTTCCCCGCCGCCCTCGTCAGACTGCGCGCGCCACGGAAAGGCGCTGAAATCAACAGGATCGTGAGTCTGCGAACAATGGGAGGAACAGCGATGCTGCGCAATGCTCTGGCCGCGGCAACGGTCGCCCTGCTGGCCGCAACACAGGGCGCCTGGGCCGAGACCCGCGTCACCTACAAATCGGCCAAGTCGACCTCGTCCTATTACCAGATGGCCGTGCAGATCGCCGAGGCCATGAAGGCCGGCTCGGACGGCGAGATCATCGTCACGGTCGAGGAGAGCCAGGGCTCGGTGCAGAACGTCAAGGAGGCGGCCAACCGCAGCGGCAACTACGTCTTCACCAC
>JAKSDN010001416.1 GCA_022360075.1 Kiloniellales bacterium
CGTGGACGGCTCCGAGGTCCTGATCGGCGGTGCCGTGATCGACTCGACCAACGACGTGGTCGGCACCAACGAGGACACGCCGGTCAACCTCAACCTGACGCTGGCCCTCGGCCCGGATTCGACCGATCAGGGCAGCACGCCGGCCGACGTCTCGCAGGGCGATGAGGACGGCTCCGCCGCCGGCGACAGCGACAGCGAGTCGGTGACGCAGGTGACGGTCCTGCTCGACCAGGACGCGACGCTCACCTTCACGCTCGGCGGCGCACCCGCGCCGTTGGTGGAGCCGCAGGGCGGCGGCATCACGCTCTACACCTTCAACACGGCGGGCCTCAACCAGGGGCAGGTCAGCGATCTAGTCGCGAGCTTCTCGGTGGTGCCGCAGAACGGCAACATCAACGACGTCGCGGTGCGGATCGAAACGACGACCGTCGAGGCCGCAACGACGGCCGGCGGTGGCTCTGCCGGTGCCGGCGACGTCGAGGTGACGGAAGCCGACAACAGGGACGTCGATGTCTACGAGCTCACCGTCGATCTCATCCGCGATCCGAGCGGCGACATCACGGTCGGCGGCGATCCCAACGCGGTGCTCAAGGAGGACACCCAGTCGAGCCTCCGCCTGGCGGCCTCGGTCGGCGATCCGAGCGATCCGGGCGAGATCCTGACCCAAGTGGTTCTGGACTTCGGCCAGCCCTTCGACGGCGCCAATCCGGCGCTGATCCAGGTCGATCAGGGCGACATCACCGCGGCTCTGAACGCCAATCCGGCCGTGGCCAGCTTCAACATCAATGGCCCGGCCGGCACGATCACGATCGTCTTCAACGACGGCACGACCGCGGCGGCGACGACCAACAGCCTCACCCTGGACTTCGACGTCCAGGCGCCGCTCAACAGCGATGTGGACCTGAACGGCATCACGGTCAGCGTATCCGCCCGAGACACGGAGTCCGGCGCGACGGCCACCGGCGGCTCCTCGAACGACATCGCGGTCGATGCGGTTGTCGACGGCACCGAGCTGTTCCTGAACAACGCGTTCATCGACTCCAACAACAACACGATTGAGATCGACGTGAACTCCGCGGGCAACGGGCTGGGCCTGTCCCTCGATCTCGACGACCAGACCTCGCAGGCGGGCGCCAGTCCGGATCTGGATGCCGCCTTCACCCAGGGTCAGGCCGACAACGACGGCACGGAGCGGGTCAACCAGATCGTCATCACGCTCGTGCTCGTGGCCGGTGCGAGTGCCGGGAC
>JAKSDN010000895.1 GCA_022360075.1 Kiloniellales bacterium
AGAACCAACAGTACTTCGACGCCAGTGTAATGCTGCGCCGCAGCGCAGCCAAGCGCGACCGGCGCGCCTCGGCCGCGTTAGGCCAGGGTCCGGGAGATCCTAAATCTCTTCCTTGCCTTCCTCCGGCGCCGTCTCGCCCTCTGGCGCCGTCTCGCCTTCGGCCGCGTCGCCGCCCTCGCTCTCTTCGACGTCCTGCCCGGCGAAGGCATCGCTGGGCAGGATGCTCGCCTCGCCGAACTGACTGGCCTCCACTTGAGGCACCTCTAGCGCGGTGACATCCTCTTCCGGCTCGTCGACCTCGACGTGCTTCTGCAGACCCCTGATGAGGGACTCGGCCAGATCCTCGATATTGACCGTCTCGTCGGCGATCTCGCGCAGCGCGACGACCGGGTTCTTGTCGTTGTCGCGCTCGAGGGTCAGCGCTTCGCCGGATGAAATGTCACGGGCGCGCTGGGCCGCCAGCATGACCAGGTCGAAGCGGTTCGGAATCTTGTCTACGCAGTCTTCTACGGTGACGCGCGCCATCGCGGCCTCGCTCGGTTGTTGGGATCTGCCTTCGATCTCGGAAAATCGGCGGGAATATAGGGATCGCGGCGGGCCCGAGCAAGCCGAAAGCGGAGCTGCACGGCCGTCTCGCGCCTCACGCGAAAGGCTCGGCGGTCTGCTCCGGCGGCAGCCGGCGGCAGAGCTCGGCGACGCTCACGCCGGTCCTGGGATGGTGCCAGTCCGGGGCCAACTCGGCCAACGGCAAGAGCACGAAGGCCCGCTCCGCGAGCCTCGGATGCGGGAGAACCGGGGTCTCACTCGGATCACTTACCAGGTCTCCGTAGGACAGTAGGTCTAGGTCTACCACTCTCGGCTCATTGCGTTCGCGGCGCACTCGGCCGAAACTCGCCTCGACTTCGTGGAGCAGTTCGAGCAGGGCTTTCGGCCCCAGGTCGCTGCGCAAGGAAGCCACGGCGTTGACGAACCAAGGTTGATCCGAGGCCGGCACCGGCGCGGAGCGATACCACCGGGAACGGCGCGTTACGGGCGCCCCAGCCTCGGCGATGGAGGCCAACGCCGCCTCAAGCGTCGCCCGGGGCGAACCGTGAATCGGATGCGTGAGATTGGCGCCTAACCCGATGAGTATCATGACAGAGCCATGTCCATGAGATTGCTTTTCTGCTTGCTAGTCCGGTGCAACTAACTACATTGTTTAGTGTTAAGGTCCGGGCAATTTGCCGATTCGATCCGTCGTCGTCATTGCGACGAAACATTCGTCTGCGACGGATTGCTTTAAACAATAATAGGGAAGGTAAGAATGAAATTCTGCGCTCAGGAACGGGTTGGTGTCTTCATCGACGGAGCCAACCTCTACGCCACTGCAAGGTCCCTCGGCTTCGACATCGACTACAAGAGGTTGCTAGAACTCTTCGCCGGCAACTGCCACTTGGTGCGAGCCTTTTACTACACCGCTCTCGTGGAGGACCAAGAGTATTCGCCCATTCGACCCTTGGTTGATTGGCTCGACTACAACGGTTACACGATGGTGACCAAGCCGACCAAGGAGTTCACGGACAACACGGGTCGGCGCAAGGTCAAGGGCAACATGGACATCGAGCTTGCCATCGACGTGATGGAGATGTCCGAGCACCTGAATCACATCGTGCTGTTCTCCGGCGACGGCGACTTTCGACGCTTGGTCGAGGCGGTCCAGCGGAAGGGAGTCCGCGTGACCGTCGTGTCGACCGTGCGTTCGCAGCCTTCGATGATCGCCGACGAGCTGCGCCGCCAGGCCGACCGCTTCATCGATCTTTCGGAGCTGCAGGACTCGATCGAACGGGAGCTGCCGGCCGACCACCCGCGCGCGCGCGAGCGGGAACGCTTCAACCGGCAGGCAGTCGAGTCCTACGACGACGAGGACGACGAAGTCGACGAAGACTACGACGACGCCAATTACTACGAGAGCGAACGGGTCTGAGCGGAACCACACCGCTCATCGATCCCGCCGGAAATGGGTGAGCAGAAGGAACGGGTGCCGCCGTCCGGCTGTGCCCTTTGCCCTCGTCTGGCCGCCTTTCGCCAGACGAACCGGAGCCGTTTTCCCGACTTCTTCAACGCGCCGGTGCCCGCGTTCGGCGGCGCCGGCGCGCGGCTGCTCATTGTCGGCCTGGCGCCGGGCCTGAAAGGTGCGAACCGGAGCGGGCGGCCCTTTACCGGCGACTATGCCGGCGAACTCCTCTATCCGACGCTCGACAAATTTGGCCTGAGTCGCGGCCGCTACGATGCGCGGCCGGACGACGGCCTGGCGCTCGTCGACTGCCGGATCACCAACGCCGTGCGCTGCGTTCCGCCGGAGAACAAGCCGACGACGGTCGAGATCAAGACCTGTCTGCCGTTTCTCGAGGCCGAGCTCGCCGAGCTCGGCGGGCTGCGCGCCCTGCTCGCCCTCGGCACGATCTCGCACGGGGCGATCCTCAGCGCCTACGACCTGCGCAAGGCCGCCTACCCTTTCGGCCATGGCGCGGTCCATGCCTTGCCCAACGGGCTGCGGCTGTTCGACAGCTATCACTGCTCCCGGTACAACGTGAACACGCGCCGGCTCACGCCCGCCATGTTCGAGGCCGTGTTCGAAGAGCTGACAAGCTATCTCGCCACGGCCTAGTGGTACGACTCCGACATTCCGATCCCGGAATGTCGGGCCGCTCCACTAGGTAACTTTTTGTTTGGGTTCAATTCTGGTCGACACTTGATCCAATTTCATCGGACTCAGGTGTCGGAATTGAACCACTAGCGGCGCTCAGCCGGTCCCGGTCGCCGTAAAGAAGCCGGCGCCGCCTTCACGCGCCGCCGCCTTCACGCGCCATTGTGGCGCCTTTGGCATGGCACCTGATCGGCTGCCGCCGGTTTTCGGCCCCGCACATCCAGCCTATAGCTGTACGGCCGACCATCGCGCCAAGTCTGGCACCGGGCAGCGGGGAGACAGCATGTCAAAGCTCGCCGACGATCTTCCAGCTTTCAGCCGCCTGTACGAGCGCGCACGGGCGCATGATCTCCTGCCGCGCGGCGTCCTCGATGACGAAAGCCGGCACGCGGTCTGCGTCGCC
>JAKSDN010000075.1 GCA_022360075.1 Kiloniellales bacterium
ATCGAAGTCCGAGTCCGGGACTCCAATGGACCCTCGGGTCAAGCCCGAGGGTGACACCACAAGTATTGCCTCAATCGAGGAATGGGCGGCGAAGAACGGGGACGGTCAGAGCCCGCCTAGCGCGTCGGCACCGGCGTTTCGCCCGAGTAGTCGTAGAAGCCTCGCCCCGCCTTCTTGCCGACCCAGCCGGCCTCGACGTACTTCACCAGCAGCGGGCAGGGGCGGTACTTGGTGTCGGCCAGGCCGTCGTAGAGCACCTGCATCACGGCGAGGCAGGTGTCGAGGCCGATGAAGTCGGCCAGCTCCATCGGGCCCATGGGGTGGTTCGCACCGAGCTTCATGGCGGTGTCGATCGATTCGACCGAGCCGACACCCTCGTAAAGCGCGTAGACCGCCTCGTTGATCATCGGCAGCAGGATGCGGTTGACGATGAAGGCCGGGAAGTCCTCGGCGGTCGCCGTGGTCTTGCCGAGCGCGATGGCGAGGTTCTTGATCGACTTGAAGGTGTCTTCGTCGGTCGCGATGCCGCGGATCAGCTCGACCAGCTTCATGAGCGGCACCGGGTTCATGAAGTGCATGCCCATGAAGCGCTCGGGCCGGTCGGTGACCGAGGCCAGGCGCGTGATCGAGATCGAGGAGGTATTGGAACAGAGCAGCGTCTCGGGCTTCAGCTTGGGACAGAGCTCGCGCAGGATGTCCTTCTTCAGCTCCTCGTTCTCGGTCGCCGACTCGATCACCACGTCGCAGTCGCCGATCGAGTCGAGTCCGACCGCGGTATCGATCCGGCCGAGCGCGGCGGCCTTGTCCTCGGCCGAGATCTTGCCGCGCGCCACCTGCCGCTCCATGTTGCCGCCCATGGTCACGAGGGACTTTTCCAGGACCTCGGCGTTGATGTCGGACAGCTTGACCGAATAGCCGGCCAGCGCGCAGACATGCGCGATGCCCCCGCCCATCTGCCCGGCGCCGATGACGCCGATGGTGTGGATGTCCGGGGTCAGGTTGTGTCCGTTCGACATGGCTCGTTCAGTAGGCTGTTGGAAGGTTCGCCGCCGCGCCCTAGAGCGCCTTTTCCAGCTCCGGCACGGCGTCGAAGAGGTCGGCGACCAGGCCGTAGTCGGCGACCTGGAAGATCGGCGCCTCCTCATCCTTGTTGATCGCGACGATGACCTTGGAATCCTTCATCCCCGCCAGATGCTGAATGGCGCCGGAGATGCCGACGGCGATGTAGAGGTCGGGCGCGACCACCTTGCCGGTCTGGCCAACCTGGTAGTCGTTCGGCACGAAGCCGGCATCGACCGCCGCGCGCGAGGCGCCGACCGCCGCGCCCAGCTTGTCGGCGACCTTCTCCAGCATGTGGAAGTTCTCGCCGTTCTGCATGCCGCGGCCGCCGGAGATCACGATGCGCGCGCTGGTCAGCTCCGGGCGCTCGGACTCGGTGAGCGCCTGGCCGACGAAGGCCGAAAGGCCGCTCGCCCCGGTCGTCTCGATCGGCTCGACCGCCGCCGAGCCGCCCTCGGCGGGCGCCGGATCGAAGGCGGCGATGCGCACGGTGATCACCTTGATCGGGTCGGCGGACTGCACGGTGGCGAGCGCGTTGCCGGCATAGATCGGCCGCACGAAGGTGTCGTCGGAGACCACCTCGCTGATGTCGGAGATCTGCTGCACGTCGAGCAGCGCCGAGGCGCGCGGCATCACGTTCTTGCCCGACGTAGTCGCGGCCGCCATGACGTGGCTGTAGCCGCCGGCGAGCTTGACCACCAGCGGCGCCAGATCCTCGGCCACGCGGTGCTCGTACTCGGGCGCATCGGCGATCAGCACCTTGGCCACGCCCGGCACCTGGGCCGCGCCCTCGGCGGCGGCCTGGCAGCCCGATCCCGCGACCAGGACGTGGATCTCGCCGCCGCCCTTCTCGCCGACCTGGGCCGCCGCCGTCAGGGCGTTGAGCGTCGCGGGCTTGAGGTGCTCGTTGTCGTGCTCGGCTAAGACCAGGACGCTCATGAGATCACCTTCGCTTCGTTCTTCAGCTTCTCGACCAGCTCGGCGACGTCGGCGACCCGCACGCCGGCCTTGCGCGACTCCGGCTCGGTCACCTTCAGCACCGAGAGCTTGCTCGTGACGTCGACGCCCAGATCATCCGGGCTCAGCGTCTCGATCGGCTTCTTCTTGGCCTTCATGATGTTCGGCAGCGAGGCGTAGCGCGGCTCGTTCAGGCGCAGATCGGTGGTGATGATCACCGGCATCTTGAGCGACAGGGTCTCGAGCCCGCCGTCGACCTCGCGCGTGCCGCTCAGGTGACCGTTCTCGCCCTTCTCGAGCTGGGCGGCGAAGGTGCCCTGGGCCCAGCCGAGCAGCGCCGCCAGCATCTGGCCGGTCTGGTTGTTGTCGCCGTCGATCGCCTGCTTGCCCAGGATCACGATATCCGGGGATTCGCGCTCGACGATCGCCTTGAGCATCTTGGCCACGGTGAGCGGCTGCAGCACGGCGTCGCTTTGCACCAGGATGCCGCGGTCGGCGCCCATGGCGAGCGCCGTGCGGATCGTCTCCTGGCTCTGCTGGACGCCGACGGAGACGGCGATCAGCTCGCTCGCCTCGCCGCGCTCCCTCAGGCGCACGGCCTCCTCGACCGCGATCTCGCAGAAGGGATTCATGGCCATCTTGACGTTGGTCGTCTCGACGCCGCTCTGGTCGGCCTTGACGCGCACCTTGACGTTCGCGTCGATGACCCGCTTGACGGGGATCAGTACTTTCATCGCTAACCTTGGACCCGGCCCTGTCAGGCAGACGAGGGCATTTTCCCACACCCGGTGCCGTTTTGCCGCTGGCGCACTGCGTGGCGGCCGGCTTCCCGGTCATTTCGCAGGCGCACAATAGGGTCGGGGCCGGGGGCTGTCAACGCCACGAAAACGATGCGTATCAAGGCTTTCAGCGGGTTTCGCCGGGCTGCCAGAGCACGTCCCGGGCGCCGTCCTCGTTGGCGTGGCGGGAGAGCACGAAGAGCAGGTCCGAGAGCCGGTTGATGTAGCGCACGGCTTCGGGATTGAGGCTCTCCTCCTCGGCCAGGCGGGTGATGTCGCGCTCGGCCCGCCGCGTCACCGTGCGCGCCAGGTGCAGATGGGCGGCGGCCGGCGAGCCGCCCGGCAGCACGAAGGACTTCAGCGGCGCCAGGTTGCCGTTGATCAGGTCGATCTCGGTCTCCAGGCGCTCGACCTGGGAAGCGGTTATGCGCAGCGGCGGATGCTTGGGGTTCGCCTGCTCCGGCGTGCAGAGATCGGCGCCCAGATCGAAGAGGTCGTTCTGGGCCCGGCGCAGGATCTCGTCCAGCCGGCCCTCGCTGTGCAAGCGGGCCAGCCCGATGCAGGCATTGGCCTCGTCGACGGTCCCGTAGGCCGCGACCCTGAGCGCATGCTTGGCGACCCGCGCGCCGTCGCCGAGCGAGGTCATGCCCTGGTCGCCGCCGCGCGTGTAGATGCGGGTGAGCTGGACCATCGCCGCCGAGCGCCTCAGTCGGCGTTCGAGAGCATGATCGCGAAGGCGAAGATCAGCAGCGCCGTGCCTTGGGCCAGGATGCGCCAGCGCATCAGCCGGTTGCTGTGCCGGCGATTGAACTCGCCGCCGCGCGCCATCGTCAGCAGCCCGGCGAAGAGCACGCCGAGCGTGACCAGCATGGCCAGCACCAAAAGGACGACCGCGAAAGTCTTCATGCCGGCTGATATAGCGCGGCCCGGCGGGCGGGGCCAGCGGCGAGTGGCCGAGGGCTATTGGGAAGGGCCGGGCACCGGGTCGACAGAGGCCCTATGCAAAGTGGTGTGGAAACTGGCTCTTCGCGATAGGACTCCGTCATTGCGAGCGCAGCGAAGCAATCTAGTGGTTCGACTCCAACATTCCGATCCCGGAATGTCGGGCCGCTCCACGTAAGAGGAGTAAAAGGCCGGGCGAGAATAGACCGGCGTTCTTCGACAGGAACGACAAGGGGCTTGGAGCGCTGGACAAACAGCCTGCGTGCTTCGAGACGCACTCTGTCGAGCGCTCCTCAGCATGAGGACCAATCTTAATGCCATCAAAGGCCTATCCTCATGCTGAGGAGCCCCAAAGGGGCGTCTCGAAGCACGCAC
>JAKSDN010000325.1 GCA_022360075.1 Kiloniellales bacterium
ATCCTGAGCGCGAGAAAGAGGGACTCACGCAGGCCCAGTTCGAGCGGACCTGCGGCAAGCCGGCTACGCAGCCGCCGCGCGGCTGGCGCAATAACGACTGTCCGGAGCGGCCGAGTTAGCCAGGCCATTCCCTGCGCCCCGTTGACTCCTCGGCCTTGCTTGCAGATGGTCGCGCGTGCTTGGCGACAGGGAGGGGCAGATGGCGCATCGGATCGCGGTGATCCCCGGCGACGGGATCGGCAAAGAGGTCATGCCGGAAGGCATCCGCGTGCTGGAGGCGGCGGGGCGGCGCTTCGGCATCGACTTCGCCTGGCAGGAGTTCGACTGGAGCTGCGAGACCTATGCCCGCACGGGGCAGATGATGCCGGACGACGGTCTCGTGCAGCTCCAGGCTTTCGATGCGATCTACCTGGGCGCGGTCGGCTTTCCCGGCGTGCCGGACCACATCTCGCTCTGGGGACTCCTGATCCCGATCCGCCGCACCATGATGCAGTACGTCAACCTGCGCCCGGTGCGCCTGCTCGAAGGCATTCCCTGCCCGCTCGCCGACCGGGCGCCCGGTGACATCGACTTCTACGTCGTGCGCGAGAACGTCGAGGGCGAATACTCGCAGATCGGCGGCCGGCTCTATGCCGGTACGGACGAGGAGATGGTCACCCAGAACATGGTCTTCACCCGCAAGGGCACGGACCGCATCCTGCGCTACGCCTTCGAGCTAGCGCGCTCGCGCCCGCGCAAGAAGCTGACCTCGGCGACCAAGTCGAACGGCATCTTCCACACCATGCCCTATTGGGACGAGCGCTTCGCCGCCGTCGGCCAGGACTATCCGGACATCGCGCGCGACCAGTTCCACATCGACATCCTCTGCGCCCACTTCGTGCAGCACCCGGACTGGTTCGACGTGGTGGTGGCGAGCAACCTCTTCGGCGACATCCTGTCGGACCTCGGCCCCGGCGTGACCGGCTCGATCGGCATCGCGCCCTCGGCCAACATCAACCCGGAGCGCACCGCGCCCTCGATGTTCGAGCCGGTGCACGGATCGGCGCCGGACATCGCCGGCCAGGGCATCGCCAACCCGATCGGCCAGATCTGGGCCGGGGCCATGATGCTCGATCACTTGGGCCACGGCGAGGCGGCCCGCGCCGTCGAGCAGGCCTTCGAGCGCGTGATCGCTGCGGGCGAAAGCCTGACGCCGGACCTGGGCGGCGGCGCCACGACCGAGGCGCTTGGCCGGGCGATCGAGGCGGCCGTCTCGGATGCTTGAGGTCGCTGAGACCGTGCCGAATCCGGACTTCGCGCTAAAGTCCGGGCGAGAATAGATCGGCGTTCTGCGACAGGAACGGCAAGAGGCTTGGAGCGCTGGATGAAGAGCCTGCGTGCTTCGAGACGCGCTCTATCGAGCGCTCCTCAGAGCTTGTGAAAAAATTGACGTGTGGCTGGAATGCAATCCTGCGTCCTTCGAGACGCCCGCCAAGGCGGGCTCCTCAGGATGAGGACATTTCTTAATGCCATCAAAGACTTACCTCATCCTGAGGAGCGCCCTCCAG
>JAKSDN010000415.1 GCA_022360075.1 Kiloniellales bacterium
CTGGAGGGCGCTCCTCAGGATGAGGTAAGTCTTTGATGGCATTAAGAAATGTCCTCATCCTGAGGAGCCCGCCTTGGCGGGCGTCTCGAAGGACGCAGGATTGCATTCCAGCCACACGTCAATTTTTTCACAAGCTCTGAGCCTGTCGAAGGGCGAAGCGTGAGGATCGCTCGGCCTTTCCATGGCACCGCGCGCGCCCTCAACGCACGCGCCGGCCATGGTCGAGGTAGGCCCGGTCGCCGAGCATGGTGACCTGAAGCTCCTGGGCGTAGGTGCCTTGCGCGACACGATGGACCTGCGCGACGGCCTCCGCCGGTACGGTCGGCTCGGCGAAGGATTCCGTCAGCACGCGTCCCTCGATGCCGTCGAGCGGCTCGCCGATCAGCGCGAGGACCGTCGGTAGGATGTCCATGACCGCGCTCGGCAGCGCGGATTCTCGCCCCACGCCGAAGGCGCTGCCCGTGGCCACCAGAAGCGGCGTCATCTCGCTCGGGTGCAGGCCGCCGTGGTAGCCGACCCCGGCCGGCAGGCCGTTGTCGTAGCGGCAGGTGCCGATGTAGCCGAAGGGATCGGGCTCGTCCTCGGTGCGCAGGGTGAAGACGATGTCGGCGCTGCGCGCGTGATCGACCATGATGAGAGTCTGGCTGAAGCTGCCGGGGACGAGGCCCTCGACGCCGTTGCCGGGCCGGGTGAAGACCATCCCCACGTCGGGATGCGCCATCAGCGCATCGGCGGCGGCCCGGAGCCGGCCGGGATCGCCGTCGCGGACCCGGATGTTCCCACAGTAGCCCGGCACCAGCGCTAGATCGGCGTCGTCCTCCAAATGCGGGGCGGTTCGGAAACCCGCGTCGGCGAGAAGCTGCGTCGTGTCCACCCGCTGTGTCTGGGTGATATGGCCGTGGTCGGAGGTGACGATCAACTGGATACGCTCGTGCTCGGGATGGGAGCGCCACCAAGCGACGACGCGGCCGAGCTGCGCGTCGACCTCGCGGAGCGTGGCCAGCGTCTCGTCGGCGCCCAAGCCGAAGGTATGGAACGCATTGTCAGGCTCGCCGAACCAGAGCACGGCGACGTCGGGCAAGGGTCCTTCTTCGGCCAACAGGAAGAACGCGTCCGCCAGATAGCCTTGTGTCGCCGCCTTGCCGGTCGTCGGTGAGGGCTTCGGGGGCTCGCCCAGGCGAGACGCGATGGCCGCTGCCGTGTCCTGCGGGATCGAGGCACGCCAGTTTTGGCCCACCATGAGCAGATGATCCGCATAGCGGGCGACGGTCGGATGCTTCAGGCGCGCGCTCCCGGGCGAGCCGCCGCCGAAGAGCCAGAGCCGCTTGCCGCTCTGCGCGAGCCGTTCGCCGAGTGTCGGCGCAGTGATC
>JAKSDN010001290.1 GCA_022360075.1 Kiloniellales bacterium
ATTCGGGTCGGCACGTTGGCATCGCGCGTCGGCGTCACGTAGTCGCGGCGCTCGGCCTCCGGGTAGATCGCGATCGGACCGCGCCAGCCTCGCTGGACGATGGGAACGGCGGCGTTGGTCGCGGCGATGGGAGAGTGGAACAGGGCTACCAAGGAGCCGCCGAGCGCCGTCACCTCCTCGAAGCGCTCCGCGAAAGGCTCGTCCGAGACATAGCCGACCTTGACCGCCTCGGCGCCCTCGTCTTGGTGGCACTTGAAGCCCATCCAGACCGGCAGACCGGTGGCGAGGCAGGCCTCGATCACCCACTTGCGCTGCTGCGTGCTGCCGGTGGCCTCGGCGATCAGGAAGTCCACGCCGGCCTCGGCCAGGAGCTCGGCCTGCTCGCGCAGGTTCGCCTGGGCCTGGGCCTCGGAGGTCTCGCTGCGGCCTTTGAAGTATTGCAGGTCCTTCCAGCCGGGCTCCGAGCCAATCAGCAGGCCGTAGTTGGAGACCGAGCCGCCGATGCTGACGGGCCGCGCTTTCGCCGCCCGGTCGCGCGCCTCCTGGGCCAGCATGACCGCGCGCCAATTGAGCTCGGCCGTGAGGTCGCCGAGGCCGATCGGCTCGAGGTTGTGGCGGGCCGAGGCGTAGCTGTTGACTGTGATCACGTCGACCCCGGCCTCGATGTACTTCTCGTGCATGAAGCGCACGGTGTAGGGATGGCTCTGCAGCGCGATCGCGGCCCAGGCCCGGTTGTTCATGGGCACGCCCATCTGCTGAAGCTGCGTGCCCACGGCCCCGTCCAGGATCACGACCTCCCGGCTGGCCAGTCGTCCTGCCAGATTTCCGTAGTCACCCATGCCCTCATCCTTCCCACGTCTGGATGCGGATAGAACCCGGCGCCGTGAGTGCTTACGAGCCGGGAAAGCCGGAAAGGCCAGCCACTCCTCTCCGCGTTCTTGCCCTCGATTCTATGGGCTGGTCGCCCAGGATCCTTGCCAGGACACGACATCCGGCGCGGCGGGCATACGGCTATCGGAGCCAAGCGAACACCGCAATTCCGGGCCGATTCACCACGTCTAGCCGATATAGTCCGCCGCCGTTTCTGAGCCAGCGCGCAAAGGGGTTCGCCTGAACCCCTTGCCAAGGCCCACGGAGAGCATCATCCGAGGCGAAGAGCTAGTGGCGGCGCGAGACCGTTAACGCTGACCAGACGCAGTTCGTCGATGTTCAGCAGTGCTTTACCAGTTTCGCCGTATTGAGAAGGTTCTCGGAGAGCCTCGGTCATGGTCGACATATCAACACAAACAATTCAATCCAGGAAGAACTGGAGCCGGCGCCAGGACACGGCGAGCACGCGCGATTTGATCGTCGCTGCGGCCGTCCTTGCCGTCCTGCTCGCCTTCTGCCTGTCGGTCGATCTCCTCGAAAGACTTTTCGAGCTGACGAGAGACTATGAGGAATGGGAGCTGGACGAGATCTTCGCCAGCGTGCCTGCCGTGACTCTGGTGGTGGCTTGGTACGCCTTTCGCCGCTGGCAGGAGGCGAAGCGTCTCAACCGCAGACTCGCTGAAGCCAATCAGACACTCAAGACGAGTCACGCGAAGGTGCTTGCCGCCGAAGCTCAGGTGCGCGATGCCCAGCGTATGGAGGCGCTTGGCCGGCTGGCCGGCGGCCTGGCCCATGAGCTCAACAACATGTTGCAGCCGGCCATCACCCTAACCCGCTTGGCCCTCACAGATCGATCGCTGTCGGATGAGGCTCGGACCTATATGGAGAAGGTTCTCGAAGCCTCCGAGTACAGCAGGGACATCGTGAGCAAGACCTTGACCTTCGCTGGCAGGAAGGCCGCGGAGAGAGAGAAACTCGTCTTCGCGACCTGTCTCAGGGAAGTGGTCGCTTTTTCGCAGACGATCTTGCCGTCTTCCGTCGAGGTCGAGGTCGACATCCCCGACCTCCCTGACTTGGCGCAGGTCAACCGGACCGAACTCATGCAGATCGTCACGAACCTCATGACGAACGCGGAGCGCGCCTTGAATGGCGAGGGAAGACTGAGCATCGTGCTGCGCGTCGGCGAGATCTCTCCGGCGGAGGCGGACGCCCAAGGCCTCGCGTCCGGTCCATACTTCTACCTGCTGATCTCGGACAACGGACAGGGCATGTTGGACGATGTCCAGAGGCGGCTGTTTGATCCGTTCTTCACCACCGCGGGTGCAGGGCAGAACGTCGGTCTTGGACTGGCGGTGGTGCACGGAATTCTAAGCGAATGGCAGGGCAAAATTTCTGTCTGGTCCAAACCTGATCACGGAACCTGCTTTACGATTTTCGTTCCTGTGGCCAGGAATTTGCCGTGAGGGAGTTCTATTGTGGCTGAGATATTGCTCGTTGAAGATGCCGAACTGGTCCGGTTTGCATTGAGCACGCTCTTGAAGGAAAGTGGCCATCGGGTCACCGAGGTGGGCAACGGCCACGCGGCCATGACGGCAGTTCGAGATTCTCGATTCGATATCGTCGTCACCGACATCTATATGCCAGAGATGGACGGTATCAAGTTGATCCGCCATCTGCGTGAGGCGCTTCCCGATGCAAAAGTCATGGCAATCACTGGAGGCGGTGCCCGCCAGCAGCCTGACTACGCCATAGACATGGCGTCCAAACTTGGCGCGGACGTGACGATGCAAAAGCCTGTCGACAACGAGACCTTTCTCGCCAACGTCAACTGGCTGGCTCGAGGCGCGACGTAGCACCGGGCGGATCGGCCGACGATCTTTGTGAGGCGATTGCCGCTGGCCGGCTCATCGTCGTCGGCGCACCTCTTGTCAGCATACTCGGTGCTCAGTGGCCAAGCCTTCAGGGATCGAGATACGGTCCCGAGGCTGCCGGGCGCTCATAGCGCAGCATAGCCGCAACCGAGCGTTGGCGATCTTGACCTTTGGTTTTTCCGCACGTTCAACCCCAGCCCCTCATGCTGAGCTTGTCGAAGCGTGAGGATGGCTCTGTGCAATGGGCGATGGAGGAGCGATCCTCACCCTTCGACAAGCTCAGGATGAGGAGGTTGGGCAGGGTGCCGAAGGGTCAAGAGGGAGGCTTGAACAGGGCGAACAGGCATCTTCTTGGGCTCACGAAGCGGTTGCGAGTTTTCGAAACAGGCAAGCTGGTTACAGAAAAATCCTCGCGAGCCGCGAGGAATCTCAATGTTAGTCGTACAGAGTCCTTCCCATTAAGGCGCCGAATTCCGGGCCGGCTCCTTCGATTCCGGCATGCCGGAGCATGTGCCAGGCCAGCGCTTGATTGCTGGTCAGGACGGGTTTTCCCAGTTGCGTCTCTGCCGGCGCGATGATGTCGAGCGTGCGCAGGTTCGTGCAGGACAGGAAAACCGCATCGCAGTCCGCTTTGCCGATTTGAAGCGCCGCGTCCAGGACCGAGGTCGGGTCGATGCGCGCCACCGTGCTTTCCTCGGCTTGCTCGAACGAGCCGAAGGCGGAGATCTCGAGGCCCTGCTGTTCCAACGCCGCGCGCATCGCGGCCGACACGTCCAACACATAAGGCGTCACGAAACCAAGACGCTTGACCTTCAAGACGTGACAGGCCGCGACGACAGCGGCAAGCGGGTCCGTGACAGTCTCCACCTTGGCGGCCGAAGCGACCAGCCGCGCCACGGTTTCCGACCCGATGATCGTTGCCCCGGAGGTACAGGCGTATCCGATCACGTCGAAGCCAAGTGAGGGCGGAAACAGGGCGGCGGTCGCCGGCAGTGCCGTTTCCATCGCCTTCAATGATTCGCTTGTCACGGAGGGCCCGCTGGGAATACGGGTGACGTAGAGGGCGACGCCGGGTTCGCGGATCAGCCGTCGAAACTCTTGCTCAATGGTCTCGTCAGGTTGCAGGACGATGAGGCCGAGGTTTGCACGATGGCCGATCGGCGGACTGGTTGAGAACTTCAGTCGGGTCATGATGCGCTGTCATTCCAGGATCGGCAGATCCGGCGGTGCTCTGCGCGTCAGCAGTTCCGCCCCGGTATCCCGGATCACGATGTTCTCCTCATGCACCATGATTCGCCCTGGCGCCATTTCCAGGCTGGGCTCGAGGGTCAGGACCATGCCGGGCTCGAGGGGCGTGTGATCGCTTGGGATCAACGACGGCCACTCGGTGAGCCTCATGCCCAAGCCATGCCCGAGACGGCCTGCGTCGGCATCGCCGCCGCCTTCGGCGGCGATGATCGAGCGCATCGCGTGATAGAGATCGGCGCAGGTCGCACCGGGTTTCGCCGCGGCCAGTCCCGCCTCGGTCGCCGCGTAGAGCGTATCGTAGGCACGCCGCGACTCGTCGTCGGCAAAGCCGATCGCGTAGTTGCGATCGAAATCGCAGAAGTAGCCATCATGAACGGCGCCGGTATCGAGCATCAGCACATCGCCCGGCTGCAGCGGCCGCTCCGTCGGCGGTGAAATGACGTCGCCGTAGCCACCCGGTCCGGCGCCCCCGGCGAGATAGGGAACCCAGTCCGCCCCCTCGCGTAGAAGAGATATCTGGAAGTCGCGGAACACTTCGTTCAGCGGCGTTCCGCATCGGGCAATCTGCGCCATGGACTCGAAGGCGCGGCCGGCCACATCGCAGGCATGGGAGATTTTCGCGATTTCGGCGTCCGACTTCACGCGGTTCAGCGTTTGGACAATGGGCGTGGCATCGAGGAACTCGATCGGCCTTGCCGCCTCGCGCAGCCGCGCGAAGTCCGCAAGCGGCATCCGCAGGCAGGTTTCGTGGCCCATGGACAAGCCGACCCGGCCCCCGGCGCCGGCAACCTCGCGCAACGTGTCGACCAGCAAGGAGACGCCGTC
>JAKSDN010000698.1 GCA_022360075.1 Kiloniellales bacterium
CCGCCGGCGGTGTCGACGACGACGTCGGCTTCGCCTTCGAGGATCACGTAGGCCGAGTCGCCCTGCTCGCCCTGGCGCACGACCGCCTGCCCGTCGCGGTAGGTCATGCGCTCGCTGGCAAAGGCCATGAGCTTCAGTTTCGCTGGCTCGATGTTCGCGAACAAGGGTATCCGGCGCAGTATGTCGACTTCTTGATCCAGGGTCATGGCCTCTCTCCCTGTGACGGGTCGCTCATGCGTTGTTGACCAGGCGCGTGAAGGCGGTGTCGGGTTCGTTGAGCTCGGTGTAGGTGCCCTGCTCGACCAGCCGCCCGCTCTGCATGACCAGCACGCGGTCGAAGTGGCGGGCCGCGTCGGGCTGCTGCAAAGTCCAGATGATGCCGTTGTCCCTGCATGCCTCGAGGATGCACTCGAGCAGGCGCGCTTGGGTCACGCCGTCCATGACCGCCGCCGCCTCGTTCAGAATCAGGACATCCGGCCGCTTCAGGATCGCCCGGGCGATCGCCAGCTTCTGACGCTGTGCCGGACTGAGCCGCTTGCCGCTGACCCCGACGTTGTAGTCCAGGCCGACGATGATCACCGATTCGCGCAGTCCGAGCGCGTCGAGCACTTCCGTCATGGCGGCGCCGACGGTCTCTTGCGCCTGGGCGCGGCCGTAGGCGAGCCGGCCGAACAGGATGTTGTCCTGCAGCGAGGCCGCCGCGTTGTAGGCGTTGGGATCGTAGGCCTCGACGGCGCCGGGATCGGCTTCGGCCAATCGCTCGGCAAAGAGCTTGCGCGCCTCGATCACCTTCTGTTGCGCTTCGGGACCCATCAGGCTCAGGCGGTGGCGCGCCTCGACATAGCCGAACGGCAGGGACATGAGGCGCTTGCGGTCGGCCTCCGGCAGCGCGCCGACGCCGCTCTTCTCGGCACGCGACACCAAAAGCCGGGTGTCCGGCAGATCGTCGGCGTCGATGAAGCTGAACTGCTCGAAGAAAGGATGGCCGGGCGGCAGGTCGGCGAAGATCTCGACCATGGTCCGGGCGATTGAAAGCCCCATCTCCAAGGCCTCTTTGGTGAGACCGGCTTCATCGAGCACGCGGATCAGCACCGGGTTCTCGGCCAGGTTATGCGCGCGATACTCGGGCTTCGTCGGCGTGCCGAAGAGCAGGTTCTCGGCCACGCTGGCATTGACGTTGTAGGCCTCCGGGTCGAAGCGGATCACCAGGTCCTCGACGCCTCGCTCGCGCAGCTGCTCGACCAAAGCGGCACGAGCCCTCAGG
>JAKSDN010001025.1 GCA_022360075.1 Kiloniellales bacterium
CAGCCTGGTCGCCAATGCCGGCATCGTGCACGCCTGCGACTTCCTGGATCTGACGGAAGAGGATTTCGACCGCGTGCTGCGGGTCAACCTCAAGGGCGTCTTCCTTTGCGGCCAGGCGGCGGCGCGGCAGATGGCCGCGCAGGGCGGCGGCGGCACGATCGTGAACATGTCCTCGGTGAACGCGGTGATGGCGATCCCGAACATCACGCCCTACGTCGTCGCCAAGGGTGGGGTCAATCAGCTCACCAAGGTCATGGCGCTGTCGCTGGCGGACAAGGGTATTCGGGTCAACGCGGTGGGCCCCGGATCGATCGAGACCGAGGTGTTCAAGACCGTCGCCACGGACAAGGCGGCGGTGAATCGGATCCTGTCGCGCACGCCGCTCGGCCGGGTCGGCGCGCCGGAGGAAGTCGGGCGCGTGGCCGTCTTCCTGGCCAGCGATGATTCGAGCTACATGACCGGGCAGACCCTCTACCCCGACGGCGGCCGCCTCGCGCTCAACTACACGGTCCCCGTGCCTGACTAGCGGCTCACTCGTGCCGCCGGACAGTTATCGGAACGCTCATAAGGCTACCTAGAAATACTATAGCCTTTCTATTTTTATCCGTCGAAAGACATATGCAGAATAGCTGATTGCTATACTGCGAATGGCCAATTATTACTGCATGTTATCCGAGACCCTGGAGCCCGACTTCCGCCGATGCGCCCCAACGGCCTCGACCGTGACATGGATGCCCTCCATGTCCTGCCGCTCTCTATTATTCCTTTGCAATCCAAGGCGCTTGGCAAGGCCCGCCTGATCAAGAACGCGCAACTGCGCGGCGTGGTCGAGCTCTTCTCCGACCAAGCCACGGGCAGCGGTCAGGTGGAGCCCGACGAGCTCGCCAAGGTCTTCGACCTGTCGGGCGACAAGCGCCAGGACCTCGAGATCATCAAGAGCCTCAGCCTGCTCTCAAGCTATGACGTTTACAGCTTGCGCCGGGAGCTCAGGCGGCTCGGAATCCCGGTCAACCAGCACCGGGCGCTCAAGCTGTCGAACGACAAGACGCGCGAGCTGGAAGTCTACATGAAGATGTTCACGCGCCCGCTGGTCGCCAACGTCTACGGCTCGGAGGAGGCCAGGGCGGACAGTCTAGCCGCCCTGCTGGAGCTTTTCGCCAGCCCCGACTTCAAGCAGGCGCGGGAGAATCTGAAGCAGATCTGCAAGCGGCTCGAGATCACCTTGAGCGACTTGCCGCGCTTCCTGGAGGACTACGGCGACGTCTATCTGTCGCTCGCCTACTACCGCTACTGCCTCGACGAGGATCTGCCGAAGATCAGAGCATTCCTCGAGACGCTGCCGGAGATCCGGGCGTCCCAGCAGCTCAAGCAGGACCGCGCCCTCATCCAGGCCTGTTCGATGATCGAACAGCGGCTCAAGCGGGCCGTCGGGCAGATCTCCAGCATCATCGAGCTGTTCCGGCTCGAAACCGAAGACATGTGGTGCGATCTGACCCATGACGGCTTTCAGCGGGCATCGCAGCTCATCCACGACTATCAGACGATGATCGGCGGCGGCATCTGCGCCATCCACGTCAAGATGAAGCACTGGTCGGACAGCTTCCCGTCGCAGGGCGCCGGGGGCCTCAATCGGCGGGCCGACTTCATCATGACCCATATGCGCCAGGGCCTGGAGCGGCTCGACGAGCTGGACGACGGAGCGCTGCGCCGAACCCGCGAGAGCGATTCGGTTTTCCTGATCGACTAGGGACCTGAGTGGAAACTGTTCGTTTCAGAACAGGAGCTTGCCATAGCCGGACGTAAGAGGGGCAAAAGTCCGGGCAGTGTTGCGGTATCGAGCGATGGTGGCGCTTTCTGGTCTCGGCTGCATGACTGGTGTGCGTGCTTCGAGACGCCCCTTCGGGGCTCCTCAGCATGAGGACAGGTTTTTGATGGCATTAAGATTGGACCTCATGCTGAGGAGCGCTC
>JAKSDN010000022.1 GCA_022360075.1 Kiloniellales bacterium
GCGATCCTCGCGACTTCCGGGAAATCTTGCCAGGTTGCGACGATGGCGTCGGCGGCGCGACGGAAGGTCGCGTACTGCCTCAGCAGGCCGCGGTTCTGACTGGCGATGCCTTCGGGTGAGAGCTCGTACTCCTCTTCTTTCTCCCACCAGTCCTGAAATTCCAACTCGAGGTCTTCGTCTTCGAACCCGCCCATTGTCATATCCCTTCGCACCCCGGCGCTGTCCTTTCTTTCCAGCCCTGTTGGTCCAACAGCTTCATCAGATTCCGCTTGCGCTTATGCATGATCCTGATGTCGGTCAGGAGGGACTGGAACGCCGCTTGCTGTCCAGAGCGGTCCAGCAAGGGTTCGATCTTCTCCAGCATCTCGATCGCCTCTTCGTATAAGCTGTTGCCGGTATTGCGCAACAGTGAGCCGATGCGGTTCTTGTATACCCGCACCGCATCGGCAGGGTGGCTCTCCTCGCGAAGCTTCGCCAGCTTGAGCCACAAGCCTTCGGAGCAGTCGCCGATCTCGGCCTGGCGCCATGCCTCCTCCGGTTCGCCCTCGTGCAAGGCGATTTCGACCAGGAGCGAATGGTCTTTTCGCGCGGCTTCGAGCCACGACCATCGGCCAGCCGGTTTCGCTTGCTTCTCGGCAATGCGCGAGTGGGCTAGGGACAGTGCCTGTTCTCTCCAATGCGACCACTGCCCGGCCTGACGAGCACGCTCTTCCAGATATCGATAGCTGTGCAGCGACGGGTTTTCAGCAAAGTGCGGCCAGGCAAGCGCCATGGCCTCGTCGTGGCGGCCTTGATCTTGGTAGGCCTCGACGATGAAATCGCGCAGGCGACCATCACGCTGGCCATCTGCAAAGGCCTGCCATCCCCGTTCGGCCCAGTCCAACGCCGAGGCGCGATCGCCCGCATCCCGGTAAAGCTCGGCGATCTGCAGGAAGGCGTAGGGACTGGAAAGATCTCGGGAATTGATAGCTACCAGCGCTTCGAGATCATCTGATGCCCGGGCAAAGCCTGCCATAATGGCTGTGATCGAGTAACGCCTACCGTAGTGCTCGGCATCCTTGTCTTCGGGACCCAGGGCCGGCATCTTCGCCCACTCCTCCTCCGCCAGACGCCGATAGGTCGCGAGTCCCCGCTCGCCCAGGACGTCCGCGTATACCTCGGCGGCCCCATAGAAAACGTCGTAGGCGGTTTCCATCTCCCATTCGAACAGCCGCGCCGCCAGCGCTTCAGGGTCTGGCTTCGCAATCCGGCAAGCTTCCAGATGGAGCGCCTGAAGCCGGTTCATGAGGCTGCCC
>JAKSDN010001439.1 GCA_022360075.1 Kiloniellales bacterium
GCGAGAGCCAGTTGGCCGATCAGCTCCTGGCCCAGCGCCGCGCCTATGCCGAGCTGGAGGAGGAGCTGACCTGGACACGGCGCGAGGTCAAGGCGGTGCGCGATGCCGTCGAGACTGTCGCGCGCGCCCGGCAGGACGGGGCCGGTGGCGAGGTGGTCGCGGAACTCAAGGTCTTGAAGTCTTTGCTCGGCAAGATGGCCGAATCGCGCCGGCAAGCCCCCGCCGCGCCGAAGGCTGCGTCAAAGCCTCGCGCGGTCGCGGCGCCGGAGCGTGCGGCCGGCAAGGCCAAGGCCGCGCCGGCGCCGCTGCCGGTCGGCCACGCGGGCCCCAGGGCGGTGCCGCTCGGCGATGGGGCGAGCGACGTGCTCACCCAGGTGCGCGAGGCGATCCGCGACGACCGCGTGATCCTGACGCTGCAGCCGATCGTCGTGCTGCCCCAGCGCAAGCACCGGGCCTACGAATGCTTCTCCCGCCTGATCGCCGGCAACGGCTCGATGCTGATGCCGGAGCAGTACATCGCCCTGTCCGAGCAGTCGGGGTTGATCACGGCGATCGACAACATGCTGCTGTTCCGCTGCATCCAGCTCGTGCGCAAGGTCCGCATGGGCGATCACAACGCGCTGTTCTTCTGCAACATCTCGGCGCGCACGCTGGGCGACGACGACTTCTTCGGCGACTTCGTCGAGTTTCTCGAGGCCAACGAGGAGCTGGCGCCGAGCCTGGTGTTCGAGTTCACCCAGGCAGACGCCGCCCAGCACGGTAAGGAGCAGGCGCGCTTCCTCGACCGCCTGGCCAGTCTCGGCTGCCGCTTCTCGATCGATCAGGTGCAAAGCCTCGAGCTCGACGCGGAGCGGCTGTCGCGGCGCAACGTGCGTTTCGTCAAGGTCAAGGCCGACCTGCTGCGCGGCCAGGACCCGGACCGGGGCTATCACGCCTTCGTCGACCTCAAGGCCAAGCTCACCGCCCATCGCATCACCATCATTGCCGAGAAGGTGGAGGACGAGGAGACCCTGCTCGACCTGCTCGACTACGGGGTCGAGCTCGGCCAGGGCTACCTCTTCGGCGAGCCGAAGCCGGCGCGGGCAAGCGCGGCATAGGCGCGCCGGCGCGGCGCCCACTCCC
>JAKSDN010001318.1 GCA_022360075.1 Kiloniellales bacterium
GGCAGCCTGACACCAACCAAGGTCTCGAGTAACGCGTTCATCGTGCTTTCCCCAATTCCCGCCGCGCCGGAAGGCTGCGGCCGGATCGTTTTAAGATCTGGATCAGATATAGACAGACCTGTCTGTTTTTCAAGATGAGATTGTGGACATTCCGGTCAGGATTTGCGCTACATGGCTGGCGAATCACCCCCGAATTGTCATTGCCGGGCTTGACCCGGCAATCCATCGAGGTCCGAGACCGGGACGAAAATGGACCCTCGGGTCAAGCCCGAGGGTGACAATGCAATTGAGGCATCAAAGGCCAATTGACTGAAACATAATACTTTTATCCTGGACACTCTCTGCAACAGATAAGATTCAGGGCAGGTGGCCCTCACCTTATCCCCGCACCGCCTTCGGCATTTCCCTTGAAACTTCACCCTGGAGCCTGCATTTTCCAGTCAGACCGGTTTGTCCATCCATGCAGAGGAATGCCATGCCATCCAGCCGTCGCGATGCTCTGATCGATACCGCCTCGGCGCTGTTCGACCGGGACGGCTTCCACGCGACCGGAATCGACAAGGTGCTGGCCGAGGCGGGCGTGGCCAAGATGACGCTCTACAAGCATTTCCGCTCCAAGGACGAGCTGATCCTGGCGGCCCTCAGGCGGCGCGACGAGACCTTCCGGAACAGCTTCATTCGTCGGGTCGAGCGCAAGGCCCGAGACCCGCGCGGGCGCCTGCTCGCCGTCTTCGAGGCCCTCGGAGAGTGGTTCGAGGAGTCCAACTTCCACGGCTGCCTCTTCATGAGCGCGGCCGCGGAGTTCAAGAGCCTGGAGAACCCGATCCACGCCGCCTGCGCGGAGCACAAGCGGCTCATGGTCACCTATTTGCGTGGCCTCGCCGAGGCCGCGGGCGCGGACGATCCCCTGCGGTTGGCCAAGCAGCTCAACCTCCTGATCGAGGGGGCGAGCGCCACGGCGCATGTCTGCGGCGGCAGCGAGCCCGCGCGCCTGGCCCAGGACGCGGCGCGGACCCTGATCGAGGCGGCGCTCGGCCCGAAGCCGCGGTGACGGCCGGCATGCCAGGCTCTCCCTTGCCGGGCGCCCCATCGGCACCCACTTGAATCCCTATGGAACGCACGTTCCCCAGGGTGATGATAGCCGTCGGCCTGGCACTGTTGCTGGCGGCCTGCGCCACGCCGACGCCCTATCAGGCGGCGAGCGGAGAAAGTGCCTACGGCTTCCGCGAGGAACGGCTCGATCCGCAGACCTGGCGTCTCCACTTTTCCGGCAACAGCGTCACCGAGCGCGAGCAGGTCGAGGACTATCTGCTCTACCGCGCCGCTGAGCTCGCCGACAAGGAGGGCGCGCGCGGCTTCGTCGTGCTCGATCGCAACACCGAGCGGCAAACGCACTATATCGGCATCTATCAGCCGTCTTTCGGCCACTTCTCGACGCACGGCTATTTCCGAAGCAGCCACTACCACTTTCTGCACCGCCCAGGCTTCGGGGCTACGACCCTGCGGCCGATCGATCGCTACACCGCCCATGCCACGGTCCGGCTGTTCGACGAGCAGCCGCCGGAAGGCCTCGGCGTGCCCTACGACGCCAACGAGGTGATCTCGACCATCGGACCGCGGATCGTGCGGCCCGGGTCCGCCCAGAGCTGAATACGGGCACCGTTGAACCCAACCCTTGGCGCCTCCTGCAGGTCAGGCCCAGTCCCCATGAACAGCTTCTGTGTTTGTTGGCTCGGACTTTCGCATAGCGCTGCATGAGCACCGTGCGTCCTTCGAGATGCGCCCTGATGGGCGCGCCTCAGGATGAGGAAGGTCTTTGGTGGCACTAAGAAAAGTCCTCATCCTGAGGAGCCCGCGTTGGCGGGCGTCTCGAAGGACGCACGATGGAAAACCAAGTCTGAACCAAAATCTTCGCAAGCTCAGCATGGGGAAGCCCCCACAGCACGAAAGTCATCGAAGGGTGGCTGGTCGCAAGACAAAGGCCAAGCTTAGTGACCCTTGGTGCGAATTTCAGCCTTCGACGAAGTCGACGGCGAACCCGTTGGGGCCGGCCGGCGGCGTGCCGAGACAGCCTTCCCTTAAGTGCTCGTGCGGCAAGCCCACGGCCTCGAGATAGTCCCGGCAGCGCCCCAGGCTCTCGACCTCGACCTCCATGGCGGCCAGCCAAGGCAAGGCCGGCGGCGGTGTCCGTGCCAGAACGGGATGAAGCCGGCCGAGCGCGGCCTGTGCCATGAAGCGCAGCGCGACGTCGGTGCAGGAGACGCTGACCAAGCCGTCTTGGACCCGCACCCGGTCGTAGCCGAAGAGCTCGCCATAGGGAATCGCCACCACGCTCGGATCGTCGAGAACCACGGTGACCGCCGTGATCGCGCGTGCGCCGTTCAGATGATCGGACCAAGCGCCACGCCAGACCCGATCCTCGCGCAGAGGCTGGCAAAGGAAAGCGTTGAGGCTCGGCGTCGCGCGTGCCGGGAGCGGCAAGAGCCTGAAAGCGGCGCGGGCCTCCGCGTTCGGCAGCTCGATCGTCGGCTCGTGCGTGCTGGGGCTCCCGAGGCTGTGTCCGGCCGCTCGCAGCGTCCCCGCCGCCGCATCCACGTCCGCCGTGCGCAGCGCCAGCGCCTCGAAGCGCTCTCCGCCGCCCGGCAAGCCGCCAAGTATCTGCCGCGCGTCGGACGCGTCGGCAAAGCCGCGCAGCTCGATCGCATGACGCGCGAACATGACGCGGTAGAGCGCGCGAGCCCCGTGGCGGTCCGTGGCCCGCGGCGTCAAGGTGAAACCGAGGCGCAACCAAGCCTCGCAGAGATCGCCCAGTTTCCGGGAACCGACGATCAGGTGATCGAGGCCGGTGATTTGCGAGGCTCGTGTGCTGGACCCCACGGGCGAAAAGAAGCGGCCTAGCGCAGCGCCGCCGCGACGTTGCCCCCGTCCACCGTCAGCACCGCGCCGGTCGTCTTGCGCGCCAGCGCCAGGCCGACGAAGGCCTGGCCGACGTCCTCGGCCCTGACCTCTTTCTGAAGCAGGTTGCCGCGCATATAGGTCTCCTCGGTGACGCCGCGCGCCTTGGCCCGCGACTGGACCATCTCGTCGGTCAGGAGACCGCTGCGAATCCGGTCGGCGTTGATCGCGTTCGAGCGGATCCCCTCGGCGCCGTACTCCAGCGCGTACTGTCGGGCGAGCAGCATGGTCGCCGCCTTGGGCAGGCCGTAGGGACCGAAGTTGGCACCCGGATTGACCGCCTGCTTGGAGGCGTTGAACAGCAGCACGCCGCCGGTCTTCTGCTGGCGCATGATCGCGGTCGCAGCCTGCGCCACGCTCTGGTGGGCGAAGAAGTTGAGCTCGAAGGATTCGCGCAGCACGCCGTCGGAGACCTCGGCAATCGCGCCCTGCCAAGCCGCGCCGGCGTTGGAGACCAGGATGTCGACGCCGCCGAACGCCTCTGCGATGCGCTCGAAGCCGGCCGACACCGAATCCCGGTCGGTGAC
>JAKSDN010000878.1 GCA_022360075.1 Kiloniellales bacterium
AGGATGTCGACGATGTCCTGGCGCAGCAGGCCGCGCTCGAACAGCTTGACCGGCGGGATCAGCATGCCCTCCTGGAAGCACTCGGTCGCCACCGGGTTGTAGTTGCCCGGCACGTTGCCGCCGACGTCGTGCCAGTGCCCCACCGAAGCCAGGTAGCAGAAGACCTTGCCGTCGCGGAACAGCGGCCGGACCAGGCGGAAGTCCGACAAGTGCGTCCCGCCGTCGTAGGGATCGTTGAAGATCCAGACGTCGCCGTCGGCGGTGCCGCCCGAGGCCGCGGCCTTGTCGATCACCGCCTTGACCGCGAAGGCCATGACGCCGACGAAGATCGGCAGGCCCGACTTGCCCTGCACCAGCGTCTCGCCGTTCGCCGCGTCGTAGATGCCGTGCGAGGCGTCGTGCGCCTCGGCGATGATCGGGTTGAAGGCAGAGCGGAAGAGCGTCGCGTCCATCTCGTCGGCGATCTGCTCGAGGCGGCCTTTGACGATGGCGAGCGTGATCGGGTCGATCATTGTGGTATCCCGGTTTGGCAAGTTTCTGGTATCGGTCATCGAGGTCAGCAAGAGGACATGAGACAACAGACGCGTCCTGGATCAGAACCGTGCGTCCTTCGAGACGCCCGCTGGCGCGGGCTCCTCAGGATGAGGGCTTTCTTTAATGCCATCCTCGATTCACCTCATGCTGAGGAGCGCCCAATCGGGCGCGTCTCGAAGCACGCACGTCCGAACTGCAGCCTGTTGCCCCATCCCCTCAATACCTCGTCTCGTCATAGCTCCGCCCGGCAGCCAGCAGCTCGTCGGTGCCGATCACGCGGTTGATCTCGCGGAAGTCGACCATGCGGTTGCGGAAGGGCGCATTGCTGCCGTGGGCGAGCAGGCTGGTGAAGTAGTCGCGCGCCTGCGCCGTGATCGCGCGCACCAGGCCGCCGGGAAAGATCACCAGGGAGAATCCGAGCGCCTCCAGGTCGGCGGCCGTCATCGGCGGGGTCTGGCCGCCCTCTACCATATTGGCCATCAGCCGCGTCTTCTCGCCCAAGGTGGCGACGATTTGGGTCATCTCCTCGCGCGAGCGCGGCGCCTCGACGAAAACCAGCTCGGCACCGGCCTCGGCGTAGGCCGCGCCGCGCTCGAGGGCCGCTTCCAAACCCTCGACGGCGATGGCGTCCGTGCGGGCGATGACCAGAGTCTGCTCGGACTGCCGGGCGTCGAGCGCGGCCTTGATCTTGCCGACCATCTCGCCGCGCGCGACCAGCGCCTTGCCGTCGAGATGCCCGCAGCGCTTGGGCTCGGCCTGGTCCTCCAACTGGATCCCATTGGCGCCCATGCGCTCGAAGCTGCGCACCGTGCGCTGGACGTTGAGGGCGTTGCCGAAGCCGGCATCGGCGTCGACGATCACCGGCAGCGCGACCCGGTCGCGGATCGCGGCGATGGTGTCGGCGACTTCGGCCATGGAGACCAGGCCGATGTCAGGCCGGCCGAGCCGGGTGTAGGCGATCGAGGCGCCGGAGAGATAGACCGCCTCGGCCCCGGCCTGCTCGGCGATGAGCGCGGAGAGGCCGTCGTAGACCCCGGGCGCGACCAGGATGCGCGCCTCCGTCAGGCGCGCGCCGAGCGTTGGGATCATGGCAGCGTCTCCTCTGGCTTTCGCCGGGCGGCGAGCTTGCGCTCCAGGTGCGGCACCAGGCCGCCGTCGGACAGCAGCGCGAGCAAAAAGTCCGGCAAGGGCTCGAGCGCGACGACGGTGTCGCGCGACCGGTTGACCAGCCGGGCGCCGCGCACGTCGAGACTCACGTCGTCGCCGGCCGCAACGGACACGGGGTCCGGCGAGACCAACACCGGCAGGCCGAGATTAATGGCGTTGCGGTAGAAGATGCCGGCGAAGGAGCGGGCCACGACGCCGGCGACGCCGAGGCGCTTCAGGGCCTCGACCGCCTGCTCGCGCGAAGAGCCCATGCCGAAGTTGCGCCCCGCGACCAGCACGTCGCCCGGCGTCACGCCGGCCGCGAAGTTGGGGTCGAGGCTTTCCAGGCAGTGGGCGGCCAGGTCCTCGATCGGACCTTTCATGAAGGCGCCCGGCGCCAGCGAGTCGGTATCGACATCGTCGCCGAAGACCCAGGCATGGCCGACGGCGGTCATGAGCCCTCCCCCTCCGCCATCACGTCGCGCGGATCGACGATGCGGCCGGCGACGGCCGAGGCCGCCACCGTGTAGGGCGAGGCGAGGAACACGCGCGACGAGGCCGCGCCCATGCGGCCCTTGAAGTTGCGCGCGGTCGAGGACAGGCAAGTCACCTCCTCGTCCAAGCGCGCGGCGCCGTAGCCGGCGCAGATCCCGCAGGCGTTGGGCAGGATCTCGGCGCCCGCCGCCTCGAACACCGCCATCAGGCCGTCCTCGGCGGCCCGCGCCTGGTCGCGGCGCGAAGCCGGCGCGACCAGGAGCTTGACGCCCTTGGCCAGCCTTCGGCCGCGCAGGACCGACGCCGCCATGACCAAGTCGGCGTACTTGGCGCCGGTGCAGGCGCCGACGTAGGCGACGTCGATTCCCCAGGAGCCATAGTGCGAGACCGGCGCCGCGTTGGCCGGCGAGTGCGGCGCGGCGACCTGCGGCTCCAGCGCCGCGGCGTCGAAGACGTGGTGCTCGGCCGGCGCGGCCTCACTGTCCGAGGTCCAAGCCGCGAAATCGCCCGGCTCGGCGCCGACGTCGCGCAGATAGGATGCCGTGGTCTCGTCGGGCTCGATGAGGCCGGTCTGGCCGCCGAGCTCGGCAGCCATGTTGGCGAGCGTCATGCGCTCCTGCATCGGCAGGGCCCGGATCGCTTCGCCGGCGTACTGCACCGCCTGATAGCGGCCGCCGTCCATGCCGAGCGCGCCGCAGAGCGCGAGCATGATGTCCTTGGCGACCACGTAGTCCGGCAGGCGGCCCTGCCACTCGATCAGGATCGTCTCCGGCACCTTGAGCCAGATCTCGCCCGTGGCAAGCACGCCCGCCATCTCCGTCGCGCCGATGCCGAACATGTAGGTGCCGAAGGCGCCGCCGGTCGGCGAGTGGCTGTCGCCGCCGACGACGAGCATGCCCGGGCGGAGATGCCCGCGCTCGGGCAGGACGACGTGGCAGATCCCCTCGCCGTCGTAGAAGGCGCCAACCCCTTCGCTTTCGGCCCAGCGCCGGGTCAGGGCGAGAATGCCGCGCGCCTCCTCGTCGTCGCCCGGCACGAAGTGGTCGGAGACCAGGACCACCTTCGCGGGATCGAACAGGCCGACACCGAGACGCTCGAGGATCGGCTGGACCCGGCGCGGCCCGCCGGAGTCGTGGATCATGGCGAGATCGACCGCACAAGTGACGACTTCGCCCGGCCGAACCGTGTCCCGGCCGCTGGCCCGCGCAATGATCTTCTCGGCAAGGGTCATAGCCATCGTCAGACCCCCAGGTAGGAGCGTTGCAGGGCCGGGTCGTGCATCAGCACATCGGCCTCGCCGGACAGGCTGAAGCTGCCGTTCTCAAGCACGTAGGCGCGGTGGGCGACCTCGAGCGACTGCATGACGTTCTGCTCGACCAGCAGGATGGTCAGGCCTTCGTCTTCGTTGAGACGCTTGATCAACGCGAACATCTCCTCGACCAACAAGGGCGAGAGGCCAAGCGAGGGCTCGTCGAGGATCAGCAGGCGCGGCTCGCCCATCAGGCCGCGGCCGATCGCCAGCATCTGCTGCTCGCCGCCCGACAGCGTGCTCGCCTTCTGGCCGAAGCGCTCGGCCAGACGGGGAAAGACGGCGACCACGCGCTCGATGTTCCGCGCCCGGCGCGCGGCGGCGCGGCGATAGGTGCCGAGCTCCAGATTCTCGCGCACCGTCATGTTGGGAAAGATGCGCCGGCCCTCGGGCACGTGGATGACGCCCTCGGCGACGATGCGCTCGGGCGCCTGCGCGGCGATCTCCGCGCCCTCGAAGCGGATCGAGCCGCCGAAGGGCCGATAGAGCCCGCTGATGTTGACGTTGAGCGTCGTCTTGCCGGCGCCGTTCGAGCCGAGCACCGCGACGATCTCGCGCTCGGCGATGACGAGATCGATCCCGCGCAGCACCTCGACCACGCCGTAGCCTGCCTTGAGCTCCGCGATCTCAAGCATGGGCGGCCTCCACCGTCGCCAGGCGCGCGGCCATGCCGTGGCCGAGATAGGCCTCGATCACGGCGGGATCGCGCGCGATGGCCTGCGGCGCCCCTTCGCCGATCAGGCGGCCCTGATTCAGCACCCAGGTGTGCTCCGAGAGCTTCATGACCGCCTGCATCACATGCTCGATCAGCAGGATCGTCACGCCGGCCCCGCGCAGGCGGCGGATCACCGGGATGATGCCTTCGATCTCGGTCGGATTGAGGCCGGCCATGACCTCGTCGAGCAGCAGCAGGCGAGGCTCGGTCGCGAGCGCCTTGGCCAGCTCCAGCCGCTTGCGGCCCGCGACCGTCAGGCTAGAGGCGGGCTTGTCCAGCTGCGCCGTCATGCCGACCAGATCGGCAACTTCCTCGGCCCTGGTCAGCGCGGCGCGGCGGCCCGGCCGGCGCAGATGCGCGCCGACCAGGATGTTCTCGCGCACGCTCTGGGCCGCGAAGGGCTTGACCACCTGGAAGGTG
>JAKSDN010001393.1 GCA_022360075.1 Kiloniellales bacterium
AGTGCTCGTTCTGCACCATCATCAACGTGCAGGGACGGAAATCTCGCCGGCGCACGCCCGACGACGTCGAGGCGATCATCCGCAACAACTGGGCCCAGGGTGTCGATCGCTTCTTCGTGACCGACGACAATTTCGCGCGCAACCGCGACGGGGAAGCGATCCTCGACCGGATCATCGCGCTTCGCGAGGGCGAGAAGATGGACGTGCGGTTCACGATCCAGGTCGACACGTTGTGCCACAAGATCCCGAACTTCATCGAGAAGGCCAAGCGCGCGGGCGTGGCGCGGGTCTTCATCGGATTGGAGAACATCAATCCCGACAACCTGATGCATGCCAAGAAACGGCAGAACCGCATCACCGAATACCGCAAGATGCTGCAGGCCTGGCGCGAGAAGCAGATCATCACCTATGCCGGCTACATCCTCGGCTTTCCGGCCGACACGCCGGAGAAGATCGCCCACGACATCGAGGTCATCAAACGCGAGCTGCCGATCGACATCCTGGAGTTCTTCTGCCTGACCCCCCTGCCCGGCTCCGAGGATCACAAGAACCTCTACAGCAAGGGCGTCCCCATGGACCCCGACATGAACATCTACGACCTGGAGCACGTCTGCACCGGGCACGCGATCATGTCCAAGGAGGAATGGCAGGGCATCTACAACAAGGCCTGGGATCTCTACTACGCCGACGACCATGTGAAGACGCTGATGAAGCGCATGGTGGTCAGCGGCAACAAGCCAGAGCGCATGTGGGCGCATACCCTGCAGTTCGCCGGCTGCATGCGCTTCGAGAAGGTACATCCGCTGCAGGGCGGCTATATCCGGCGCAAGATCCGCAAGCAGCGCCGCTCCGGCCTGCCGATCGAGCCGGCGCTGACCTTCTATCCCAAGCGCCTGTGGCAGATCCTCTCGACCTACGGTCCCTTCGCCTGGTATGCACTCCGGCTCTACGCGCTTTGCAAGTGGACCAAGTGGAACCCGGCGACCCGGCACTACACGGACCTGGCCCTGACCCCGGTCGACGAGGCCGAGGATGAGGCGCTGGAGATGTTCGAGCACTCCGACGCCGCCAAGGCCGCCGTCGCCAAGGCCAAGGGCGAAGCCGAGGCCCGCGCCAAGCGCGCCGATAAGCGCGCGGAGGCCGTCGCGGCGGAGTAGCTGCGGCCGGTTCGTCGTCCACCGCAGTCTAATCCTTGGCCCTGATAGGGCTTCCCTGTATCTCTTTTGTATTGTCACCCTCGGGCTTGACCCGAGGGTCCATTCAATTCCCGGACTCGGACCTCGATGGATTGCCGGGTCAAGCCCGGCAATGACAAGATGAGGGGCTTGTGGCGGTGAGCTGAAGAGCAACAGCGCATGCGCTTGCATCACCACTCAGAGGATTGGGGAGGCCGGTCCTGAGCGATCCAACCACCCTCACCGGCGACGCGACCGCTCAGATCCAGGCCGCGCAAACCGCCTTCGGCCAGGGCCGGGTCGCCGAGGCGGCGGCGCTCTGTGAGCGCATTCTGAGCGCCGATGCCGAGCACGCCGATGCCTTGTTCCTGCAAGGACTCTGCGCCCGTCAAAGCGGCGACCTGGCGCGGGCCGAGACCTCGCTGCGGCGCGCCGCCACGGTCACGCGCGAGGCACCCGCCGTGCTGAACGCGCTCGGCCTCGTGCTCGGCGACCGGGGTCAGCACGAGGCGGCGGTGGCCCTCTACCGGCGCGCGCTCGCCGCCAAC
>JAKSDN010001401.1 GCA_022360075.1 Kiloniellales bacterium
GCGCCCCCCCAGGAGACAAAGGTGAATGGCCGCGACTGCGCGAAGGCATCCCGCGACAAACCGCCCCCCACGAAGACAGCGCCGATCGCGGCACTGCGCCCCATAAACTCACGTCTGTTGATCATGCGGTCCTCCTGCTATCGGATTTTGAGTTTTCACTGACTAAGCTGGCGCCAGAATGCGAAGCCGCTCCGGCTGCCAGCCGATTCGAATGCTCTCGCCGGCCGGCAAGGTCGGGGCCGCCAAGCGCCGCAGCCAAAGTCGCTCCCCGGTCTCCAGCCTGACGCTGACGGACTGCAGCTCGCCGAGAAACACGGTCTCCTCGACCACGCCCGGAATGCCGCCGTCGCTGCGCAGCTCCAGGTGCTCCGGCCGGATCAACAGGCTCCCCTCATCGCCGGCCGCGACGCCGTCTGACGCGCCGGCATTGACCGTGCAGCCGAGGCCTGGGACATCGATCTCGGCGCAATCGGACGCCGTCGACTTGACGCGGCCGGACAGCAGGTTCGACTCGCCGATGAAGCCGGCAACGAAGGCGTTGGCCGGCCGATCGTAGAGCTCGCTCGCCGTACCGATCTGCTCGACCCCACCGTCGCGCATGACGACGATGCGATCGGACAGCTCCAGGGCTTCTTCCTGGTCGTGCGTCACGTAGATCGTGGTGCGGCGGTGCGCGTCGTGCAGCCGCCGGAGCTCGAGCTGCACCGACTTGCGGAGCTGCCGGTCGAGCGCGCCGAGCGGCTCGTCCATCAAGACCAGGTCCGGCTCGATCGCCAGGGCGCGGGCCAACGCGACGCGCTGCTGCTGCCCGCCCGACAGCTTCCGGACCGACCGCTCCGCCAGGCCGGAAAGCCGGACGATGGCCAGGGCCTCGTCGACGCGGCGCCCGATCTCCCGCTTGGGCCGGCCGCGCACCTTGAGCCCGTAGGCCACGTTCTGCCCGACGGTCATATGCGGGAAGAGCGCGTAGCGCTGGAAGACCATGCCGATGTTGCGATGCCGCGCCGGAAGCCGGGTGATGTCGCGCTCGCCCAGCCGAACCTGGCCCGAGGTCGGCTCCGCATAGCCGGCGACCAGACTCA
>JAKSDN010000342.1 GCA_022360075.1 Kiloniellales bacterium
ATCATCCATTGCAAGAAAATCAATTTGATCATGCAGCCAATGGATTTTCGATGTCGTTTTCGGATTTGCCGCGCAGCACAGTCGAACCGGGTGACATTGCAAGGCTCTTCGAGACCCGCGCCATCCCATGCTGCGGTCGACGCCCTCCTGGACGCGCGCTGCCCGCGACCGGGGGCAAGTTTAAGTTGCAGCCTGCTAGGCCATCTCGAACCGGCCGAACGCGAAGTCACGGCCGGGGGCAGCCTGGAACAGCGCCTTGGTGTAGCTGTGTTGCGGGGCGACGAAGATCTCGTCGGCGTTGCCGTACTCGACCACCTCGCCCTTGAACATCACGGCGACCCGGTCGCAAACCTGGGCGGCGACGCGCAGGTCGTGGGTGATGAAGAGCATGGCCAGGTTGAAGCGCTGGCGCACATCGTCGAGCAGCTCCAGCACCTGCGCCTGCACCGAGACATCGAGTGCGGAGACAGCCTCGTCGGCGATCAGGATCTCCGGCTCCATGGCCAGCGCGCGGGCGATACAGATACGCTGTCGTTGACCGCCGGAGAACTGGTTCGGAAAGCGGTCGATCGCCTGGTGATCGATACCGACCAGCTTCAGAAGGCCTTGCGCGCGGGCCGTTGCCTCGGCCTTGCTGATGCCGAAGTTCATCGGCCCCTCGATGATCGCCTTGCCGATGGTACGGCGCGGGTTGAGCGAGCGGTAGGGATCCTGGAAGACGATCTGCACCCGGCGACGATGCGCGCGCAGAGCCCGGGGCGACAAGCCGGCGATATCGTCATCGTCGATCAGGATCTGCCCGCTGGTCGGATCGATCAGGCGTACGATACAACGTGCCACGGTCGACTTGCCGGAGCCGGACTCGCCGACGATGCCGAGGGTCTCGCCCCGGCGCACCTCCACGTCCACCGCGCGCGCGGCGCGTACGGTCCGGCCCTTGCCGAAGAAGCCGGAAGGCAGATAGTCCTTGCAGAGCCCGCGCGTGGCCAGAACCACCGGCTGCGACTCCTTCGAGGGCCGGCCCTGCGGATGCAGGCTGGGGACCGAGGAGATCAGCATGCGAGTGTAGGGATGCTCGGGCCTTTGCAGCACGCGCTCGGCGGTGTCGTACTCGACGATCCGCCCGGTCTGCATGACGGCTACACGGTCGGCGATCTCGGCAACCACGCCGAAGTCGTGGGTGATGAAGAGCACGGCGGTATCATGGCTCTGCTGGATCTCCTTGATCAGCGCCAGGATCTGCGCCTGGGTGGTGACGTCGAGGGCGGTGGTCGGCTCGTCCGCGATCAGCAGGGCAGGCTCCAAGGCGAGCGCAGCGGCGATCATGATGCGCTGGCGCTGACCGCCCGAGAGCTGATGCGGATAGCTGGTGCGCAGCTTGTCCGGCTCCGGCAGGCGGACTGCATCGAGCACGTCCAGCACGCGCTCCAGCCTTGCGGCGGGCCCCATGTCGGTGTGGATCTTCAGCACCTCTTCGATCTGATCGCCGACCGGAACGACCGGATTGAGCGCCGTCATGGGTTCCTGGAAGATCATCGACATGCGCGCGCCGCGCAGGGCGCGGATCGCGCGCGCGGACATCTTCAGCAGGTCCTGACCTTGCAGCAGTATTTCGCCGGCCACCGGCTGGAGCTGCTTGCGCGGCAGCAGGCCCATGACCGTGTGCGCCGTCACCGACTTGCCGGAGCCCGACTCGCCGACCACGCAGACGATCTCGCGCTGATGGACCGCGAAGGAAACCTCCTCGACCGCAAAGTCCCGATCTGCGCCGGGCGGTAGCCGGACCGAGAGTCCGCGGACGTCGAGGACCGCGGCGTTCGCAGCCGAAACGCTCACGCTCGCATCCGCTTGGCGATGCGTGGGTCGAGCGTGTCGCGCAAGCCGTCGCCGAGGATGTTCACCGAAAGCACGGCGATGGCGAGCGCCACGCCGGGCACCAGCACGATCCAGGGCGCGATCTGGAAGTAGATCCGGCCCTCGGCCATCATGTTGCCCCAGCTCGGGATCTCCGGCGGCGTGCCGGCACCGAGGAAGCTGAGGATCGCCTCGGTCAGCATGGCCGAGGCGCAGACATAGGTGGCCTGCACGATCAGCGGCGGGATGGTGTTGGGCAGGACGTGGCGCCAGAGGATCGCGGGTAGTGGCGTGCCGACGGAGATCGCAGCCTCGACGTATGGCTCCTCGCGCACGCTCAGGACGATCGAGCGCACCAGGCGCACGACACGCGGAACCTCCGGGACGGTGATCGCGACGGTGACGGTCAGCAGGCTGGCGCCGGAGAGCGAGACCAGAGCGATCGCCAGCAGGATGCCGGGGATCGCCATGAGGCCGTCCATGATGCGCATCAGGATGGCGTCGAGGATGCGGATGTAGCCGGCGATCAGGCCGATCAGCAGGCCGACGGCGACGCTCAGCAGCGCGGCGACGAGGCCGACGAAGAGCGAGATGCGCGTGCCATAGACCGTACGGCTGTAGATATCGCGCCCGTACATGTCGGTGCCGAGCCAGTGCTGCGGGTTGAAGCTCTGCAGCCGGTCGATCGGGTTGAAGGTGATCGGATCGAGCGTGAAGAGATAGGGCGCGAAGATCGCCACGAGGACCAGCACGACGAGCAGACCACCGCCCAGGCCGATGGTGGGCAGATGGCCGAAGAGCTGGCGGCGGAAGTCCGCCAGGCGGCCGCGCAGCCCGATCTCGCTCCTATCGGTGATGACGCTCAATAGCGGATCCTCGGGTCGAGGAAGGTGTAGAGGATGTCGATGCCCAGGTTGATCACGATGTAGACGAAGGAGAACATCAGGATCAGGCCCTGGATGATCGGGTAGTCGCGTTTCAGGATCGCGTCGACCACGAGCCGGCCGAGGCCGGGAATGTTGAAAACGCTTTCGGTCACCACCACGCCGCCGATCAGGAGCGCGACGCCGATGCCGATGATCGTGACAATCGGTACCGCCGCGTTGCGCAGGGCGTGCGCCATCAGCACCTTGCGCTCGCTCTGGCCCTTGGCCCGGGCAGTGCGGATGTAGTCTTCCTCGAGCACCTCGATGACGCTCGCGCGGGTGATGCGCGCGATCAGCGCGATGTAGATCACGCTGAGCGTGGCCGAGGGCAGGATGATGTTGTGCAGGAAGGGTCCGAGGCCCTCGGTGATCGACTTGTAGCCTTGAACCGGCAGGATCTTGAGCTCGATCGAGAAGGTGAAGATCAGGATGTAGCCGAGCACGAAGACCGGCACCGAGAAGCCCAGGACGGCGAAGACCATGATCGCGCGATCGATCCAGGTGCCCGCCTTCCAGGCCGCGATCACGCCCATCGGCACCGCGACGCCGATGGCGATGATCAGCGTCGTCAGGGCCAGCATCAGCGTCGGCTCGAGGCGCTGGGCGATCAGCTTGGAGACCGGGAAATCGGAGAAGATCGAGATGCCGAGATCGCCCTGCAGCAGGCCCCAGACCCAGGTGCCGAACTGAATGTGAAAGGGCTGGTCGAGGCCGAGCTTGGCTCGGATCCGCTCGATGTCCTGGGGCGAGGCATAGTCGCCGGCGATGACCGAGGCCGGATCGCCGGGCGAGAGGTGCAGCATCAGGAAGACGACGAGCGCCACCACCCCCATGACGGGGATGGTGGCTAAGAGACGCCTGATGATGAAGGCGAACATGCTCGCCGTTCTTAACGCTGCGCCGAGGCGCCGGTGATCACTCCTTGGCGATGTTCCAGAAGAACTGCACCGGCGACTTGATCAAGCCTTTGACGTTCTTGCGATAGCCCACCGGCACGAAGAAGGTGCCGTAGTTGCCGTGGGTCGCGATCTCGATCGCCCGGACCTGGATCTGTTCGGCGAGCGCCTTCTGCTTGGCCGCATCGGGCTCCTTGGAGTAGGCATCGCGCAGATCTTCCAGCTTGGAATCGTCGGGCCAGCCGAACCAGGCCCGCTCCGTGCCCCCGGCCGAGAGGCCGACATGGCTGACCGGGTTGGCGATGTCGCCGCCGATCCACCAGGTGTGGAAGATGTTCCAGCCGCCATCGGCCGGCGGATCCTTGACCGCGCGCCGCGAGGTGAGCGTGGACCAGTCCATGGCCTGCATGTCGACCTCGAAGCCGACCTCGCGCAGCATCTGCGCCGTCACCAGGCTGGCGGCGTTGAGGATCGGCACGTCGGTCGGCTGCAGCATCACCACCGGGGTGCCGTCGTAGCCGGCCTCCTTGAGCATCCGCGCGGCTTCCTCGGTGCTCGGGCTCTTGTAGATGTCGGTGCCGGCCTCGGTTTCGAGCGCCGAGCCGCAGGAGTAGTAGGTGTGGCAGACCTTGTAGTAGGCCGGGCTGCCGACCGCCGCGCGCAGGTAGTCCTCCTGGTTCATCGCCCTCAGCACCACCTGGCGGATCGCCGGGTCGTCGAACGGCGGGTGCAGGTGGTTCATGCGCAGCATGCCCTGGTTGCCGAGCGGGTCGTTGACCTCGACGGTGATGTCCTCGTTGGTCTCGAGGATCGGCACCAGGTCGGCCGGCACTTGCTCGTAGTAGTCGACCTCGCCGGCGATCAGCGCGTTCATCGCCGTGGTGGCGTCGGGCAGGTAGATCCACTCGACGCGGTCGACCTTGGCGATCTTGCCGCCGGAAGCCGAGCTCGGCGCCTCGCTGCGCGGCACGTAGTCCTCGTTCTTGAGATAGACCACCTTGGAGCCCGGCACCCACTCGTCCTTGGAGAACTTGAAGGGGCCGGAGCCGATGATCTCGGGGATCTGCTCGAAGGGATCGGTCTCGGCGATGCGCTTGGGCATCATGAAGGGCACGTTCGAGCTGATCTTGCCGATCGAATCGAGCACCAGGCCGTAGGGCTCCTTCAGCGTGAGCACGATGGTCTTCTCGTTCTTGGCGACCAGGCTCGCCGTGACGTCCATCAGCTTTTGGCCCATGCCGTCGCGCTTGCCCCAGCGCTGCAGCGAGGCGACGCAGTCCTCGGCCGTGACCGGCGTGCCGTCGTGCCACTTCAAGCCGTCGCGCAGGACGAAGGTCCAGGTCAGGCCGTCATCGCTGGTGGTCCAGGTGTCGACCATCTGCGGCTGCGGCTGCAGGTTCTCGTCCATCGCAAAGAGCGTGTCGTAGACCATGTAGCCGTGGTTGCGCGTGATATAGGCCGTGGTCCAGATCGGATCGATGTTCTTCAGGTCGGCGTGCGGGATGACCCTGAGGACCGTCTCCGCCTGGGCCGATGTCGCAGCGGCTCCCCAGGCCAGCGGCGCCGCGAAGGCGACCGCGGTCAGTATGCCCAAGGTACGTCGGGATAAACGTCTCATGTCTGCGCCTCCGTTATCGTTTCCTTTTTGGTCCTGACCGCCGGTTGCTCTTTCCCGGTCCGGTAGGACACCTGCTCGACGCTTTCATCTCGTCGAAAGCTGCCTAAGCGTCCCCCAAATCGCTATTCGAAGCAAGTTGCCGCGCACCATGTCGTTCGGGGTCGCGCGGAAATAGTCGAGGAAATCGACCGGATCGGGCCAGCGCCTATAGACAGACGGGGCTGTGAGCGGTCACCCTAGGCTGGGAGATGACAACCTATGGGGATATTTCTATGCGGCTTCTTATCGCCATGATGAAACACGAGACCAACACGTTCTCGCCGGTACCGACCGATTGGCACCGCTTCGAGGCCTGGGGGCTCCATCAGGGCGAGGAGATTCCGAGCGCCCTGGCCGGCACCAACATGCCGATCGGCGCCTACCTCGATCTGGCGCGCGAGGCCGGTGCGGAGATCGTCACGCCGATCGCCGCGGAGGCCATGCCGAGCGGCCCGGTCGAGAAGGCGACCTACGAGCGCCTGGTCGAGGCGATCGCCGCACCGCTCGCCAAGGGCGGCATCGATGCCGCGCTGCTCGACCTGCACGGCGCGATGGTCGCAGAGATCACGTCCGATGGCGAAGGCACCCTTCTGGCCGAGCTACGGCGCCTTGCGCCGGACCTGCCGATCGCCTGCGCCTACGACCTGCACGCCAACCTCACGACGGCAATGGTGGACAACGCGACCGCGATCATCGGCTACAAGACCTATCCCCATGTCGACATGTATGCCGTCGGCGAGCAGATCGGCCGCGTCCTCCTGCGCAGCCTCGCCGGCGAGTTGGCGCCGGTCATGGCCTGGGGCCAGGCGCCGATCCTAGCCCAGACCCTGCGCATGGGCACGGACGACGAGCCGATGCGCAGCCTCCAGGCGATGACGCGCGAAGAGGAGGAAAAGGGCGCCCTGGCGGCGACACTGTTCGGCGGTTTCCCGTTGGCCGATTTCGCCGATGCGGGGCTTTCCGCCATCGTGGTCACCGATGGCGACCGCCCGGCCGCGGAAACCGCCCGCGACCGCCTGCTGGCCGCGGCCTGGGAAAAGCGCGAGGACTTCGTCTATCGGCACGAGCCTCTGTGCGACGCGGTCGCGCGCGCCAAGGCGATTGAGGCTGGGCCGGTGCTTTTGCTCGACCATGCCGACAACGTCGGCTCTGGCGGCACGCAGGACGTGATGACCGTAATCCGCGAGGTGCGCAGACAGGGTCTGCGCGAGGTCGCCGTGGCGGCGGTCTGGGACCCGGCGGCGGTCGAGGCGATGCAGGCGGCCGGGGTCGGCGCCCGGGTCACGCTGGCGCTCGGCGGCAAGACCGAGATGTCCAGCATCGGTCTACAGGGCGAGCCGCTGGAGATCACCGGCACGGTGCGCCTGATCTCCGACGGCACCTGGGTCGTGCGCGGGCCGATGTACACCGGCGTGACGGTCTCCACCGGTCCCACTGCCGTGCTCGAATCCGACGGCATGAAGATCGTCGTGGTCTCCCGGCACCACGAGCCCTGGGACCTCGGCATCTTTACCAGCAACGGCATCGAGCCGACAGCCGAGCACTACCTGATCCTCAAGTCACGGATCCACTACCGCGCGGGCTTCGCGCCGATCGCCAAGGCGACGATCACCTGCGACGGCGATGGCGTGACCACCTCGGACAACGAGGTCTTGAGCTACGATGCGATCCGCCGCCCGATCTTTCCGCTCGATCGCATCAACGCACCCTGAGACGCGGCGCGTCCCGGTACCTTCCGGCCTTTCAGGTTTCAACGTGAAGCGGTGCGATTTGACACAGCACCGAACGGCCGGGTCACGCTAGACTGACTCAGGAGCGTTCGGAGAATGCGGCGACGGGACGGAGATCCCGCGCCGGAAGAACGTCGGTCACGACAGGGATCGGGAGAGGGGCGGAAGGCAATGCTGCTTTCTTTGGGCGTGCGCCATAGCGCCGTCAGATCCATCCAGGAGATGCTCAATCACCTCGGCTTCGGCACGCGCGACGCCGCGGGCCGCTTTGCGCCGCTCGTGGTCGACGGGGTCTACGGCGCCGCCACCGAGTCTGCCGTCGTCGATTTCCAGCGCAGCGAAGGCATCCTCGGCGACGGCATTGTCGGGCCGAATTGTATGCGCGCCCTGGAAAAGGCCTACGCCGAACGGGTCCTTGAGCTCAACTCGCCCGGCGTCGATGCGCTCATGGGCACGCCCGAGCGCTTGCTCGGCATGCCCGACCGGCTCGTGTTCGAGCGGGTGCCGGCCGATCGCTACAACGGCCAGGGCTACGACCGGCTTTCGCTGCGCGCCGACGTCGCGGAGAAGTATCGCCAGATCTACGACGCGGTCCGGCACCAAGGCGGCCTGATGACCTCGTCGGGCGGCATCCGCAGCCTGCAGGCGACCCAGACCCGAAGCAGGAGCGCGACCTCCTTCCACTATCTGGGGCGGGCGCTCGATCTCTTTATCTACAGCGGCATGGTCGATCCGGCGGTCGATCCCTACGTCGTCTCGCGCGAGGAGGAACGCCTGTTCCGGGTGTTCGCCCGCTGCTCGACCGCCTGGAATGCCGATGCCGAGCTGCCGGCGAAGTTCGAGGTCCCGAACGTCATCACCTACGCCGAGCGGCGCGAGGGCGTTTCGGTCACCGATCATTTCATCGACCTGACCGCCCTCTTCGAGCAGCACGGCTTCAAGCGGATCAAGGCGCGACGCCGCTTCGTCGAGGGCGGCTCGATGATGGGCGCGGAGTGGTGGCACTTCCAGGACGAATCCGGCCTGATCGAAGGGCAGAGCACCTTCGGCTTCGAGCTGCTCAAGGTCTACGCCAAGACAACCCTGGAGGGCACGGCGCCCTGGAACAATCGCGACCGGATCTTCGGCGTCGACTGGTCCTGAGTCGCCGGACGCACCTGGTTCTTACAGAAACGCCATAGCGAGGAGTTGGTCATGGCATTTCAAGCATTTCTCGATCGGATCAAGAACGCTGGACAAGACTTGGCATCCATCGATGTCGTCACGGTTTCGGGCAACATCGAAGTCAAGCTCGCCGGCGACAAGATCGACTTCAAGAACATGGTCAAGAGCATTCATCAAAACGTGGCCAAGACGACGGGCACGGTGCACATCGTCGCCTTCACCCACATCGACTTCGACAAGGATGCGGTGAACTTCGTCAAGTCCGGTCTGACGCCCGAGGAAACCCCGCTGATTTCGGCTCACAACGACATGGTCAAGACGGCCAACGAGGCGCGCCTGGCGGTGGTGAACTTCGTCAAGGGGCTGATCTCTTAGGCGCATGCCGCAGATCGCCGGCAGCTTTCCGGAAAGCGATGCCGCCGAGGCTCGGCTCGAAGGCGTGGTCGCAGGCCTCGGCCAGCGCTTTTCCCTCTCCGACCTGGAGCGGGCGGACGACGGCTCCATGGTGGTCGCCGGGCTCACCGGCGTCCGCCTGGAAGAGGTCAAGCAGCACCTCTTCGATCTCGAGTACCTGATCGAGAGCGAAGCGGAGGTCGAGGCCGAGGCGCCGACGCCCGCGCTTCTCGCCGCGCTCTCCCGCTTCGCCGAGGAGGCGCAGGCCGTGCTCGAGCCCGAGCAGGCCGCGGCGGCGGAGCCGCTGCGGCCGGACGACCCCTGGGCCGCGGAGGGCGGTGCTGCGGCGTCCAGTGCCATGGCCCTCGAGCTTCTGCGCCGCGCCGTTTCCTTCGACGGCGAGACCGTCCTGGAGCGAAGGCCGGCTTTCGGCGAGCGCGGCCTGCCGGTGCGGGTCCTGCATCTCCAGCTCAAGCGCCTCGGGCTCTATCATCAGGATTTGGACCGCCCGCTCGATGCCTTCTCGCTGCACGGCCTGACCACCTTGGCCGCGGCCCTGCGCGGCGGGGCTCTGGCCGATCCGGTGGCGGCGGCGCCGGACGCCGAGGCCTTGCTGCCGCTGCTCGCCGACATCCGGGCCTTGCTGGCGCGGATGGCCGCGCAGGTCGGCCGCACGCCGCTGGTCTATCGCGGCGCCGTCCGGCAAGACGCGGATCGCGCCTTCGCCGACATCCGCGTGACCGATGGGGACTTCGAGACCCGCGGCGGCTTTCTCTCGGGTATCTTCGGCTTCGGCCGCTCCTGGGAAGACGAGGGCTGGCCCGAGTATGATTCGCCCGAGGCGCGGGAGCGTTCTTTGCAGAATGCCTTGGCACTGCGTTTCCTGCAGATCGGTCTCTGGACGCTCGGCTTCTACACGCGGCGGCTCGACGGGATCTGGAGCGCCGGCTGCCACGAGGCGCTGATCGCCGGGCTCGAGGCCTATGACATCGACGGCGAAGATGCGCTGCGTCCGCTCGAGGAGGGCTACTGGGCGCTCAACCTACCCTTGATCGTCGAACGCCTGTTCGGCGCCGGCGATGCCGAGGACGACTTCGAGCAACAGCTCGCCCTGCTTGAGCAGGAGTCCGAGGGGCCGGAGGCGAGCCTGGCGCCCAGCGAGAACGAGCGCGGCCTTTGGGATCGAGTCCGCGGCGGCATTCGCGCGACGCTGCGCTTCGGCGGCCGGGTACTGTCCGGCGTCAAGTCGCTGCTTCGATCCGCGTTGGATGGGATCAAGAGAGGCCTGCACTGGATCGGCGACAAGATTTCCGAGCTGATCGGGCCGGTCAGGAACTTCATTCTCTTCGTCTACCGCGGCGCGCGCGAGGGCGCGCAGATGCTGGTGCGCGCGATCAAGCCCTTCATCCATTTCGTGCTGCGCAAGCCGATCGTTACCAGCGATGAATCGGGCCGGCCGCTGGCCGCCGCCAAGTTCGATCTCGACCGCGACGTGGTCTTCTGGGTGGCGCCCGACGGCGGCGGCGAAGCGGCCGAGGAGAATGCCGCCCTGTGCCGGCGCCTGGCGCGGGCGCTCAATCTCATCCTGCAATTCAGCGGCAAGGCGATTCGATTGCTCTTGCAGGCGCTCACCGGTCCGATCGGCTGGACCAGCATTCTGGTCTCGGCGCTGCGGTCTTTGGTCGCGCCGTCTTGGCTGCGGTTCTTGCCGGTTTGAGGGTTGACTGCTGTCGGAGTTCGACCGGTGACAGAGCGCCCAACCCCAACGAACTGTCGTTGTCGGGCGGGCGAAGCCCGAGCGCTTCGCGCTCCCGGCAATCCATCGCGGTTCCGGTCTCGGACTTCAATGGACCCTCGGGTCAAGCCCGAGGGTGACAGTGATGTGTGGCGTTGGAGTGTGGTTCTTCAAGAAAGGTGGATCGGCTCAGCCCGTCCCCCTAACGCCCGATCATGCCGAGGAACTCGCGGCGCGTCGCGTCCTCGCGGAAGCAGCCGATCATCTTGCTCGTCACCATCGAGACGTCGGGCTTGTGGATACCGCGCGTCGTCATGCACTGGTGCTGCGCTTCGATCACGATGCCGACGCCACGGGGCTTGAGCACATCCTGGATCGTGGTGGCGATCTGCGCGGTCAAGGTCTCCTGGATCTGCAGGCGCCGGGAAAAGGTCTCGACCACGCGCGCCAGCTTGCTGATGCCGACGACGCGGCGGTCCGGCAGATAGCCGACGTGGGCGACGCCCAGGATCGGCACCATGTGATGCTCGCAGTGGCTTTCGAGCCGGATGTCGCGCAGCACGACCATCTCGTCGTAGCCGTCGGTCTCCTCGAAGGTGCGTTGCAGCAGTTGGGCGGGATCCTCGGCATAGCCGCCGAAGAACTCCTCGTAGGCGCGCACGACACGGCCCGGCGTATCGCGTAGGCCTTCGCGGTCGGGGTCGTCGCCGGCCCAGCGGATCATCGTGCGCACGGCGCGCTCCGCCTCCTCCCGGCTCGGCCGACCGGTAGAGGCGCAAGCCCCTTCGTTCGCGCCTTCTTGCTCCAACACAGATGTCTTCAAGGGTAGGTTCATGCCCGCGCTCCCGCACTTTTTGTTTGTCGACCAACGGCCCGCACGCGAGCGCCTAGCTGGTCCTTGCACACCTGGATGGATACGCAGAACAGCCGGTGGCGGATCACCCGCCCCTGCGCGTTGGTGGGCCTTGCGCGCTCAGCCGTGCGTGAGGTCGCAGAGGTTGCGGTTGCGCTGGGCGATCATCGAGGACGTGTCGTCGAGGTATTGTTTCATGTAGGGCGTCGTCATGTGATGGTCCAGGGCGGCCTGGTCGGCATAGACCTCGTAGAGAAAAACGCGGTTCTCGCCCTCGTGGGGCGTCAGCACCTCGAAGCGGCGGCAGCCCGGCTCGTTCTTCAACACGTTCTCCCGGTGCGTCGCCACGCGGGCCATGAAGGCCTCGGTCTGGCCCGGTTCAAGAATCAATTCGACGAGCAGCACCAGGTCGGTCATCGCGGCGTTCCCCTCATTCGTTGCCTGGCAGAGTTATGCGCCGGCCCGCAGCTTCGGTCCAGTGTTCCCGCCTACACTCTGGGGACCGGCATCTGATCCTTGCCGCCTGGCGAGCGAGCCGGCAATGTCACGCAAGGGAATCAAGTGCGATGCAACCGGACATCATCTCCTTCGGCGAGCCGCTGCTGGAGTTCGCGCAGACCGAGGACGCCGACGGCGAGGCGGTCTATCGCCGCGGCTTCGGCGGCGACACCTCGAACACGGCAATCGCGGCGGCGCGCCAGGGCGCCAAGGTCGGCTATCTGACGGCGCTCAGCGCGGACCCTTTCGGTGACACCTTCCTGCGGCTCTGGCAGGACGAGGGCGTGGATGCCTCGCGGGTGCTGCGCGATCCCGAGGCCAACATCGGCGTCTACTTCATCACGCCGAGTCCCGAGGGCCGCGACTTCGCCTACTTCCGCGCCGGTTCGGCGGCGAGCCGCATCCGGCCCGAGCAACTGCCGCGGGACTACATCACCGGCGCCAAGGTCTTGCATGCTTCGGGCATCAGCCAGGCGATCAGCGCGAGCGCCTGTGACAGCGTTTTCGAGGCCTTCAAGATCGCCCGCGCGCAGGGCGTTCTGGTCTCCTACGACACCAATCTGCGCCTGCAGCTCTGGCCCCTCGAGCGGGCGCGGGCGGTGATCCACGAGACGCTGCGGCTCTGCGACTTGGCCCTGCCGAGCCTGGACGATTCCCAGCAGCTCACCGGCCTCGCGGATCCCGAGGCGATCCTCGCCTTCTACGCCGGGCTCGGCCCGCGGGTCGTCGCGCTCAAGATGGGCCGCGCCGGTGCCCTGGTCTCCGCCGAGGGCCGGACCCATCGGGTCCCGGGCCGTGTGGTCGAGGCGGTCGATGCCACCGGCGCCGGCGACACCTTCGACGGCGCGTTCCTGGCGAAGTACCTGGAGAGCGGCGATGCCTTCGCGGCGGCGGACTACGCCAACGCCGCGGCGGCCTTGACCACGACGGGGCTGGGCGCGGTGGCGCCGATCCCCCGGGCCGCGCAGGTCGAGGCCTTCCTGCGGCAAGACGCGGCGTGAGCGCCAAGCACGCCCTGGTCACCGGCGGCACCCGCGGTATCGGCTTCGCCATCGCGCGGGCCCTGGTCGCGGCCGGCTATCGCGTCACGGCGTGCGGCCTGACCGACGAGGAGGTTGCCGCCTGCGAGGCGCCTGAAGGCATGACCGTCGCGCGGCTCGATGTCACCGACGAACCGGCGGTCACGGCTTTGGTTACCGGGCTCGACCGGCTCGACGTCCTGGTCAACTGCGCCGGCATGAT
>JAKSDN010000616.1 GCA_022360075.1 Kiloniellales bacterium
CGGGCGAGGCGTCGATGCCGGCCGCGACCACCGCCATGTAGTCCTCGCGGTTGTAGGCGACGCCGCCGCCCGTGCCGCCGAGGGTGAAGGAGGGCCGCACGATGGCCGGCAGGCCGACCTTGTCGAGCGCCTTTCGCGCCTCTTCCTCGGTCGCCACCACGACGCTGCGCGGCATCTTCAGGCCGATGTTGTTCATCGCCTGGCGGAACAGCTCGCGATCCTCGGCGCGGGCGATGGCCAGGCGGTCGGCGCCGATCAGCTCGACGTCGTGCTGCCGCAGCGTTTCGTTGTCGGCGAGCGCCATGGCGACATTGAGCGCGGTCTGCCCGCCCATGGTGGGCAGCAGCGCGTCGGGCTTCTCCTTCTCGATGATCTTGGCCACGACCTCGGGCGTGATCGGCTCGATGTAGGTGGCATCGGCGAGACCCGGGTCGGTCATGATCGTCGCCGGATTGGAGTTCACCAGGATCACCCGGTAGCCCTCCTGGCGCAGCGCCTTGCAGGCCTGGGCGCCCGAATAGTCGAACTCGCAGGCCTGCCCGATCACGATCGGCCCGGCCCCGACGACGAGGATCGATTCGATGTCTGTGCGTTTGGGCATTGTGGATTAAGACCTGGGCGTTGCCATGGCCGATTGGTGTCCCTTTCCAGCGTTGCTGGCGGATGTAGCCACAGAAGTGTCGTTTCGGGCCTGCCGAGCCGTAAATCGGCAAGACTGAGGGTTTATGAGGTCTCCTCTGTCCGCTTCGCGGACGCCCCCCACCCTAACCCTCCCCCACAAGGGGGGAGGGAACTGGTAACCCGCTTCAACGCTGAGACTCCCTCCCCCTTGATGGGGGAGGGTTGAGGAGGAGATGACGACGCCGAAGGCGTCACGAAAGCAGGATCCAAACATCCCGTACGAGCTAAGGGGACGGCGTGCTGCGACCCAGAACCACCTGTTCGATCGTCTGCACGACGCCGTCCGTATTCTCCAGCACCTCGTTGTTCCAAAACCGCAGAACGTGAAAGCCCTGACTCTCCGGCCACGCCGTGCGCACCGCATCGAGTTCGGCCCGCCGGGCGTGTTGCCCGCCATCCACCTCGATGACGAGCTCGCGGGAGAAACACACGAAGTCGACGACGTAGGTGCCGATCGGCGCCTGACGTCGGAACTGAAGGCCGTGGATCTGCCGGGCACGCAGGCGCCACCAAAGCCGCTTCTCGGCTTTGGTCGGATTGCGTCGGAGCGCCCGGGCGCGTTTCGAGACCATGGGGCAAGCTTAGCGCGGCGAGACGCCTTCGGCGCACCCCCCTCCTGACCGCTGACGCGGCCATCCTCCCCCACAAGGGGGGAGGAGAACGAAAGGTCCGAGCCGAGAATAGTGCGTATAGGCATCTTTGCTAGCGGCTCGCCTTTTGCGCTTCGATCAGCGCGACGAAACGCTCGAACAGGTAGTGGCTGTCCTGCGGACCGGGCGAGGCCTCGGGGTGGTACTGGACGGAGAAGATCGGCTTGTCGCGGACCTTGAGGCCCTCGTTCGAGCCGTCGAACAGCGAGACGTGGGAGGGCTCGACGTTCGCCGGCAGGCTTTCCTCAACGACGACGAAGCCATGGTTCTGGCTGGTGATCTCGACCTTGCCGGTGGCCAGGTCCTTGACCGGCTGATTGGCGCCGCGATGGCCGAGGTGCATCTTCTCGGTGCGCGCGCCGAGCGCAAGCGCGAGGATCTGGTGGCCGAGGCAGATGCCGAAGATCGGCTTGCCGCTTTCGATCAGCGCACGGACCGTCGGCACGGCGTAGACCCCGGTCGCCGCCGGGTCGCCGGGGCCGTTGGACAGGAAGATGCCGTCGGGCTGATGGCGCAGGATGTCCTCGGCGCTGGCGTTCGCGGGCACGACCGTCACCTGGCAGCCCAAGGACGCCAGGCAGCGCAGGATGTTGCGCTTGGCGCCGAAGTCGACGGCGACCACGTGATGGCGCGGCGCCGTCTGCGCGCCGTAGCCCTGGCCGAGGGTCCAGCGTGTCTCCTGCCATTGATAGGTCTGGCGGCAGCTCACTTCGATCGCCAGGTCCATACCCTCCAGGCCGGGCCAGGCCGCGGAGGCCGCTTGCAGCGCCGCGGCGTCGAGCGCGCCGTCGGGCGCGTGGCAGAGCGTGCCGGCCGGGGCGCCGAGATCGCGAATGCGCCGCGTGAGGGCGCGGGTGTCGATGCCGGCGATGCCCGGCAGGTTCTGGGCCCTTAGCCAGTCGTCGAGCGGTTGGACCGCGCGCCAGTTCGAGGGCGCGGTGACGTCGGCACGCAGCACGGCTCCGCGCGCCGCCGGGGTCGCGGTCTCCATGTCCTCGGGATTGGCGCCGACATTGCCGATGTGCGGGAAGGTGAAGGTGATGATCTGGCCGGCATAGGAGGGATCGGTCACGATCTCCTGATAGCCGGTAATCGAGGTGTTGAAGCAGACCTCGCCCGTGGCCTGGCCGACGGCGCCGAGGCCATGACCCCAGAACACCGTGCCGTCCGCCAGCACCAGGGCGGCCGTGCTGCCCGTTGGCGCCTTGAAGGCAAGCGCCGCGCTCGGAGAAGCGTCGCCCCGGCTCGCGGGGGCGTCAGGCGGACTGGCTTCGTTCATCGAGGAGCGCCCTTCGGCGGCATGCTGCGGGCGGACGGCCTTGGGCCGGCGCCGCAAGCATGGCACCCATGATCGACCGCGAACCCGCCGCAACCTTCTCTTAAGAAAAATGCGTCCTACTTCAGACGCATCGAAGAGCCCGCGAGCAAGGTCTTGATTGCGGGCACTATTTACGGCAAAGGGCCTGCCGGGTCAAGCCCATTGGCCGAAGAATTATTACATCTTTTCAATGGGTTATCACTGACCGAGAGGCTTTGCCAAGCGGCGGGAATTTGGCTAGGCTCCCGCCCTTCAGCGAGTCCGAGGAGGTCTGGCGATGTTGCGCAGCGAACTGAACGACGCGCTCAAGCAAGCCCTGAAAGCCAAGGAATCGTCGGCCGTTTCGACCCTGCGCCTGATCCTGGCGGCCTTGAAGGACCGGGATATCGCGGCGCGTGGAAACGGCAACTGCGACGGCATCGGCGAGGACGAGATCCTCGAGATGCTGCACAAGATGGTGCGCCAGCGGCGCGACTCGATCGATCTCTACGAGCAGGGCGGTCGTCCGGAGCTGGCCGAGAAGGAGCAGCGCGAGATCGAGCTGATCCAGCGCTTCCTGCCCAAGCCCTTGGGCGAGGATGAGATCAAGGGCGCCGTGGGCGACGTGATCTCCGAGCTCGATGCGACCACGATCAAGGACATGGGCCGCGTCATGGGCGCCTTGAAGGCGCGCTTCGCCGGCCGCATGGATTTCGGCAAGGCCAGCGCCATGGTCAAGCAGCGCCTCGCCTAAGCGCCCAGCGTGCTTGACCTTTAACCTTTCGGCTGCCGATAGCGGTCGCGGGGAATCTCCGCGACGGCGGTGATCTCGATCATCAGGTCCGGGTGATAGAGGCGCGAGACCTCGAGGGTCGTCGTGACGGGGTAGGGCGGCTTGAACTTCTCCGCCCGGATATCACCAGCCTGCATGAAGGCCTCGATGTCCGTGGCATATTGGTTCAGCGAAACGATGTCGGCGAGGCCTCCGCCCAGGCTTGCCAACACGGCCTCGATGTTCGCGAGGACCTGACTGAGCTGCGCGCGCATGTCGCCCCTGCCGACCACTTGGCCATCCGGGTCGAGCGCGACCTGGCCCTTCAGCAGGACCATCTGGCCGTCGCCCGGCAAGGCTGCCATCGAGAAGCTGCCGAAGGGCTGCCAGACGGTCGTCGGATTGACGAATTGAGCCATTTTTAGGACTCCTTTCTTAGGCCGCGCGGTCGTGCGCCGCTGCCGGCGCGAGCGTGAGGCTGCTTCGAGGCGGCCGCAAAGCCAGGGCTGACCTGCCGTCTGGCTCCCTTGCACATTTTGCAATGCAACATTGTCCTTGAAAATAGTATCATGAACAACGTAATGGCAAATTGTGCATTGCACAAATTTGGGCGTGAGAACCCGATATTCCTTGGGGAGGAAGACGTTCGTCCAATCGGAGGTCTTCTATGTATCCCACGACAGCATCCACTGCATCCACTGCATCCAATGCGACCGCCGCGCGCCGACCGGCGCCTGGCGAATCGTTTCTGACCATCGCCGAACCCGTCAGCCCGGAGCAGGTCGAGGCCTATTTGGCCGAAGGCCGGCGGCTACGGGCCGAGGCCATGCGCAACTTCTTTCTGGCTGCCAAGGCGGCCGGCGCCCGGCTCTTCACGTCGTCAGAGCGCGCAATGGCCCCTTCGAGCGGCCAGACGCCGGACTTCCTGGCCACCGTGGCCGGGCGCTTGCGCACGCCGCTCACCTCGATCCGCTCCTCGGCGGAGATCCTGCGCGACAATCCCGACCTGCCGGTCGAGCAGCGCAACCGCTTCCTCGACATGGTGATTGACGAGGACAAGCGCTTGGCGCGCCTGGTCGACGCCATCCTCGACGCCTCCGAGGTCGAGGCCAACAAGCGCCGTTGGCAGATCCGCACCGACCCGCTGGAGAAGCAACTCGCCTGATCCAGAGCCTCCGGTCCGCGCGCGACTTCGTATCCTCTAGGCGGGCTGGTGCGATCGCGGCTCTGTCCGGACATCGTCCTGCCTGGCCGTGTCGACCAGCCAATCCCGAAAGGCGCGGACCGCGCGGGACCGGAAGCTGCTCGGCCGGCCGACGAGGTAGTACGCGAAGCGGGCGGGCCAGCGCGTGTCGAGAGGCCGAACCAAGCGACCGGCGTCGATTTCATCGGCGGCGTAAAGCTCGCGCACCAGGGCCAGACCCTGGCCGGCTACGGCGGCGCCGATCAGCAGATCGTCGTCGGCGAACGCCGGGCCGGCCGCGGCCGTGTCCGTCTCGATCCCCTGGGCTTGGAACCAGAGGCGCCAGTCGCTGCGTTGCGGCTCTTGCAGGAGGGGATAGGCGAGGCAGTCCTCCGCCGTCCGAATCGACGGCCCTTGGGCGATCAGGGCCGGGCTCGCGACGACGATCAGGGCCGGCGCCATGAGCCAGGTGCTCTCCAGCCCGGGATAGCGGCCGAGCCCATGGCGGATACCCAGATCGACGCGCTCGCTGTCGAAATCGACCAGGCGAGTCTCCGACTCGAGTTCGATCTCGACGTCGGGCTCGCGGGCGGCAAAGGCGCCGAGACGGGGCACCAGCCAATTCGCCGCGAAGGACGGCGCGGCCGAAATCACGAGTCGGCGAGAGCGCGCCGGACCGGCGAGGTTAGCGACGGCTTCATCGATC
>JAKSDN010000046.1 GCA_022360075.1 Kiloniellales bacterium
GGCCGCTCGATCGTGGGCTTGCCGCACGAGGAGAACCGGCGCCTCCGGCAGCACATGCAGATGATCCTGCAAAACCCCTATTCGTCCCTCAACCCGCGCATGCGCGTCGGCGAGATCGTGGCCGAGCCGCTCGACAACTTTCCCGTCGGCAAGGCGCGCGAGCGCCGTGAGCGGGTCGAGCAGCTCCTCGAACGGGTCGGCCTCAGCCCCGAGCAGCTCGGCCGCTATCCGCACGAATTCAGCGGCGGGCAACGCCAACGCCTGGGGATCGCGCGCGCCCTGGCGCTGGAGCCGCGCTTCATCGTCGCCGACGAGCCGGTCTCGGCCCTCGACGTGAGCGTGCAGGCGCAGATCCTCAACCTCATGCTCGAGCTGAAGGAGGCCTTCGATCTCACCTACCTCTTCATCTCCCACGATCTCTCGGTGGTGCGCTACATCAGCGATCGCATCGCCGTCATGTACCTGGGCGAGATCGTCGAGATCGGCGCCGCGGATGCGGTCTACGGTGAGCCCTTGCACCCCTACACGCAGGCCCTGATGTCGGCGATTCCCGAGCCGGACCCCCGCCGGCAGCGCGACCGGGTCGTCTTGCAAGGCGGCGTGCCGAGTCCGCTCGACCCGCCATCGGGTTGCCGCTTTCACCCGCGATGCCCGCTCGCCGAGGCACGCTGCCGAAAGGAAAAGCCGGCGCTGCGCGATCTGGGCGACGGTCGGCAGGTCATGTGCCATCTGGTCGGCTAACCGCCTGTCCAGGGCGCGTCAAAAAATACTGGACTCTTCGGTCCGGAATACCCACCTGCTGTCTCAACGAGAGGAACGGGGCAAGCGGACCCATGGCCCGACCCAAGGAATTCGATAGCTGCGTGGCGCTCGAGCGGGCGATGGAGGTGTTCTGGGCCAAGGGCTACGAGGGCACCTCGCTGAACGACCTGCTCGCCGCCATGGAGCTCAGCAAGAGCAGCCTCTATGAGACCTTCGGCAGCAAGCACGAGCTTTTCCTCGCGGCCCTCGACCGCTACCGGGATACCAGGTCCGCGTCGATGATACGCGCGCTCGAGGACGCGGACTCGGCACGGTCCGGCGTCCAGGCGGTCTTCGACCAGGCGGTGGAGACGGCGGTCACGCCGGGCAAGCCGCGCGGCTGCTTTCTCAACAACTGCGCCGTCGAGGTCGACCCGAGCGACAAAGCCGCCTTGCAGCGGGTGCGCGGTGGCGTCGGCCTGATGGAAGAGGCTTTTCGCCGCAGGTTGGAGCAAGGCCAGGCGGCGGGCGAGATCGCCGCGGACCACGATGCCAGTGCGCTGGCGCGCTACCTCAACAGCACGCTGATGGGCCTCGCGGTCATGGGCAAAGCGAATCCGGATCGCGAGAAGTTGGAAGAGATCGTCAAGATCGCGCTGCAAGCGCTTAAGACCTAGACGTTTTTTTGAAAGTTTTGGACCGATTGGTCCCGAACGAAGACCGATCGACCCGTGCAAGGAGAATCGCAAGATGACGAGGAAGACGGAAACACCTGGCAAACACGACGGCGGCACGGCTTTGGCATTGCTGGAGCCCGTGTCGCTGGGTGACCTGACGCTCGCCAACCGCATGGCGATGGCGCCCCTGACCCGCAATCGCGCCGGTGCCGGCAACGTGCCGCAGACGCTGAACGCCGAGTACTACCGCCAGCGCGCCTCGGCGGGCCTGATCATCACCGAGGCGGCGCAGATATCGCCCCAGGGCGTGGGCTATCCGGGCACGCCCGGCATCCACAGCGATGCCCAGGTCGAGGGCTGGCAGCAGATCACCAAGGCCGTGCACGAGGCCGGCGGCCGGATCTTCCTTCAGCTCTGGCACGTCGGGCGCATCTCGCATCCCTCGCTCCAGCCCGGCGGCGCACTGCCGGTCGCGCCCTCGGCGATCCGTCCGAAGGGCGAGGCCTTCACCGAGACCGGGATGAAACCCTTCCTGACCCCGCGGGCCCTGGAGACGCGTGAGGTCGCCGGCATCGTCGAGCAGTACCGCCGCGCCGCAAAGAAAGCGAAGCAGGCCGGCTTCGACGGCGTCGAGGTTCACGCGGCGAATGGCTATCTGCTCGACCAGTTCCTGCGCGACGGCAGCAATCACCGGACCGACCGCTATGGCGGCTCCGTGGGGAACCGGGCGCGGCTGCTGTTCGAGGTGGTCGAGGCGGTGAACGATGTCTGGGGCGCGGCGCGGGTCGGCGTGCGGCTGTCGCCGGTCAACGGCTTCAACGACATGCATGACTCCGATCCGGACGGCACCTTCGGCACGGTGGTCGAAGGCCTCAACCGCTACGGCCTGGCCTACCTGCACGTGGTCGAGGATGCCTTCGGCACGGATGCCAACACGAAGCAGAGCTACGACCGGCGCAAGCTGCGCGATGCCTTCACCGGCCCCTACATAGCCAACGGCGGCTACACGCGCGAGCGCGCACTAGAAGCGTTGAAGAAGGGCGATGCCGACCTGATCGCCTTCGGCCAGCTGTTCCTGGCCAACCCGGACCTGCCCCGCCGTTTCGCGCTGGACGCGCCCCTCAACGAGGCGGACCCCGCGACCTTCTACGGCGGCGATGCGAAGGGCTACACCGATTATCCCTTCCTGGACCAAACGCTGGTCACGCAGTCGGCCTGAGCGCTGCGTCGAGAAGCTGGACCCTCGGCGGAGTCGCTTTAGCTCAACAGTGGAAAGCGACTCCGCCCGTTTCTTCCCAACCGAAGTCGAACCCCCTGAAAGGACGACCCATGGACATCAAAGGATCCGTCGCGCTGGTCACCGGCGCCAACCGCGGCATCGGCCGCGCCTTCGTCGAAGTCTTGCTCGCCCAGGGCGCGGCCAAGGTCTACGCCGCCGCCCGCAAGCTCGAGACGCTTGACGAGATCGTCGCCCTGGACAAGGACCGCGTCGTGCCGCTCCAGATCGACGTGACCAAGGACGCGGAGATCCGAGCCGCCGCCGATAGCGCCGGCGACGTGAACCTCCTGCTCAACAATGCCGGGACCGCGCAGTTCCAGTCCCTCTTGGGGGCGGACAGCCTGGACGCGGCGCGGCTCGACATGGAGACCAACTACTTCGGCGCGCTCGCCGTAGTCCGCGCCTTCGCTCCGATCCTCAAGGCCAACGGCGGCGGCGCCATCGTCACGCTCGGCTCGATCGCCTCGCACGTGAACTTCCCCATGCTCGGCTCCTACAGCGCCTCGAAGGCGGCCGTGCATTCCCTGATCCAGGGCGTGCGCGCCGAGCTGCGCGCCCAGGGCACCCACGTGGTCGGCGTCTATCCCGGCCCGGTCGACACCGACATGGCCGAGGAGATCACGATGGACAAAGTGCCGCCCAGCCAGATCGCCGAGGCGGCGCTTCAGGCGGTCACCGACGGCACCGAGGACGTCTTCCCCGACCCGGTCTCGGTCGAGCTCTACGGCGGCTTCCGCCAGGACCCCAAGGCGCTCGAGCGCCAGGTCGCCGAGATGGGTGGAGAGGCTTAGGGAGATCGGGATTGCCATCTTGCGTCCTTCGAGACGCCCGCTAGCGCGGGCTCCTCAGGATGAGGACCTTTCTTTGTGCCATTCACAATTTACCTCATCCTGAGGAGCGCCCGTCAGGGCGCGTCTCGAAGGACGCACAGTCGATTTGCCGCTGTTCTGGGCTTCAATTCTCGATCTTACTTCTCAGCACCTTCAACGAGCGCGAGCGGAACTCCCGCCTGAACAGGACGTAGAGCACGTAGAGGATCGTGCCCACGAACAGGAGCGGATGGAGGAACCAGGCAAGCGCTGCCAGGGCAAAGAAGTAGGCGCGCAGGCCGCGGTTGAAGTGACCCGCGGCCAGCGCGCTGATCCTGGCGGCCCGCAAGGCCACCGCCTTCGCTTCTGGACCGGCGTCGGTCTCCACTGGTGCTGCCCCGAGGACGATCGCGCAGTAGTTCTGCAGACGGAAGGTCCAGGCGAACTTGAAGAAGGCGTAGGCCAGCACGAAGATCAGCAACAGCACCTTGACCTGCCAGGTCTCCGGCGTGCCTGGCTGCGCCCAGGGGAGGGTCGAGAGCAAGGCGATCGACTGCTCGGCCGCGCCCAGGGCTGCGATCAGACCGCCGACCGCGAAGACCGTCGTCGAGGCGAAGAAGGCGGCGCCGTTCTGTAGGCTGCCGATGATCGTCGTATCGACGATCCGGTTCTCGCGCTGCAGCATGCGGAGCATCCACTGCTCGCGGTAACGATCCATGATCACCATGATGCTGCGCGCGTGCCATCGGCTGTGGTCGGCGAACAGCGAGTAGCCGAACCAGCTTGCGGCATAGAGGCCGAGGGCGAGGTAGTCCAGGAGATGGAGCTCGGGCAGTGTGCGGTCCTCTGCTGATTAGTCTCGGATGAGCTTATCGCGCGGAGGCCGGGCAGCAAGGGCGGGAGCGGTATGGCTCCGATTCAGCCGTGAGGTCGATCCCTACGCTCCCACAGGCTCGGCATGAGGGGCTTGGTTCCCGTCAAAATTGGCAAGATCATCGTTCGATGAGATGGACACACCCTCCACCTCCAAGTGTCACCCTCGGGCTTGACCCGAGGGTCCATTGAAGTCCCGGACTCGGGCCTCGATGGATTGCCGGGTCAAGCCCGGCAATGACAGATCAGTTTGGGGTTTTATGGGGCCCAATCCGTTAACGGCTGCTCCTTGCTTTCAGGGTGAACTCTCTGAACCTCGTTCCCCGATATGCATCAAAACGAACGCAACAAGGTCCATAGCCTTTCCCCTCATGCTGAGCCTGTCGAAGCATGAGGATCGCTCGCCGTGCGGGCAAGGCTCACGACGAACGCTTCTTCGACTTCCGCCGATGATAGGTCAGCGCCAGGGCAATGCAGTGGCGTAATGCCGCCTCAGGCAGCGTGTCGGCCGCATTCAGCAGGATGCTCCGATTGCCACCGAACGTGAGCTCGTCCGGATAGAGCTGGCGGAAGGTCTCGACCA
>JAKSDN010001335.1 GCA_022360075.1 Kiloniellales bacterium
CGCGGCGCCACACTCGTCAAGCCCTACGACGATCCCGATATCATAGCCGGTCAAGGCACTTGCGGGCGCGAGTTGATCCAGCAGGCCAAGGCGCTGGATGCCGAACTCGACGCCTTGCTGATCTGTTGCGGCGGCGGCGGCTTGACGGCGGGCTGCGCGCTCGCGGTCTCGGCGCTGAGCCCGGAGACCCGCGTCTACACGGTGGAGCCCGCGGGCTTCGACGACACGGCCCGCTCGCTCGAGGCGGGCGAGCGGCTGCGAAACGACGCCGGCGCCCGGTCCTTCTGCGATGCTCTCTTGGCGGAGACGCCCGGCGCGCTGACCTTCTCGATCAACCGCCGACTGCTGACCGGGGGCCTCGTCGTCACCGATGCAGAGGTGACGCAGGCGATGGCCTTCGCCTTCCGCACGCTGAAGCTGGTGGTCGAGCCGGGCGGCGCGGTCGCACTCGCCGCCTTGCTGTCCGGCAAGATCCCGACTCAGGGAAAGACGATCGGCCTTACCCTCTCGGGCGCCAATGTCGATCCGGCGACCTTCTGCGCCGCGATCGCAACGCCGTCGGACGGACCTTAGTCCGACCCGCCCCCCGTGGCCGTGGTCGCGCCCGGTACCGCCACGGGTGCGACGGGCGGCGCCGGCTCCTCGGTCACCGACTTGATCACCGAGACCCGCGGCTCCGCGTTGGACTGCTCCGGCTCTAGGCGGCGGATGTTGCCCTCGATGTAGGCACCGGCCTCGATCGCCAGGCTTTCGTGCGCGATGTCGCCCTCGACCCGCGCGGTCTTGGCGAGCACGACGGAGGTGCACTTGATCTCGCCCTTGACGTGGCCGCAGACCCGCACGGATTCCGCGACGATCGAGCCACTGACGCTGGATTCCTCGCCGACCGTCAGGGTCCGGCTGGAGATGTCACCCTCCACCCTGCCGTCGACTTGAATGTCTCCGCTGCTTTCGAGATTCCCCGTGATCTTCAGATCACCGGAGATGATCGACGGCACCGCGACAACTTTCGCCTGCGGCGGACGCTCGCTTGGCACTGGCGCTTGGCTTGGAAGCGGGGGCGTCTCGCTGCTCGACTTACTACCCTTTGAAAACATAGCGACCTGCCTTCAAGAAGTTCGTCGGATCGATCTGCTTTCCGTTGACCAGGACTTCGTAATGAACGTGCGGTCCGGTCGAACGGCCCGAGCTGCCGAGCAGCCCGATCTTATCCCGATGCCCCACTTGTTGTCCCGGCTTGACCAGGATCTTTCGCAGATGGCCATAGCGCGTCTTGATGCCGAAGCCGTGGTCGATCTCCACCATGCGACCGTAGCGGCCGCGCCAGCCGGCAAAGACGATCTCCCCCGGTGCCGTGCTCAACACCGGCGTTCGCGAGGGTGCCCCCAGATCCAAACCCTTGTGGATCGCCTTGCGCCCGTTGATCGGGTCGCGCCTGGGCCCGAAATTGCTGGTCACGCGGTAGTGGTCGAGCGGTGCGACCAGCGGCATATGCTGCACGACCTTCTGTAGAGCTTCCCAACGGTCCATCTGCATGTCAAGCAGGGCCACCGAGGCCTGCAGATCATAGCTCGGATCAGTCTCGCTGATGAAGTCGTTGGGAATGAAGGGCCCGCCCTGACCCAGGTCGAGCCCGCCCACTTGCACCTGGCTGAGCAGGTCACTGACCTCGAGCCCGGTCATGGCGATGGTCTTTTCGATCGTATCGATGCTGATCCGCGTGCGGCTCGACACGCGGTCGATCACCGCCTGGTGCGTGTCGCGCATCCCATCGAGGCGCTGCTCCAGGTGGGTCACCCGCTGCTCGTAGAAGTCGCGCTGCTGCTCGACCCGCTCGCCGCGCGCCGCAAGCTCCGCCAGTTCGTCGCGCACCTCGGCGATGGTCCCGTCGAGCGCGCTGCCGTGCTCGCGCGATTGCTTGAGCTCGTGCTCCAGCCCCGCGACCCGGGTCTCGTAGAAGTCCCGCTCTCTCGCGAGCTGCTCGCGGCGTGCGAGGTTCTCGTCGAGGGCGCTTTGCAGGCCCGCAATCCGCTCGTTCAAAAGACCGTTGTCTTGGTTCGCCCGCTCCAGGCCATCGCCGAGATCGGCGACCTGTGTCGCAAAGCTATCCTTCTCCTCGGCCAGACCGCTGTTTCGTGCCTGCGCATCGGCCAGCGCCGCCTCGAGCTGGCGGATGTTCTCGTTCAAAGACGTCGCATAGGCTTTTGATTCGGCGACTTCATCCGTCTTGGCCGCAAGCTGCTCGGCATGGCCGTCACGCTCGCTCACGAGCTGCCTGTTCCGGGCCTGCGCCTCGCCGAGCGCGGCGTCGAGGCGCTGCGCGTTCCGCTTCAGCTCTTCGCCCTCTCGCGCCGCGGCCTCGAGCTCGCTCGACAGGACGGCGACTCGAGCCGCGTAGTCGTCGCGCTCGCTCTCCAGACGATCACCGCGCGAGACCGCGTCGTCGAGCTGGCTGTCGAGACCATCGAGGCTCCCCGCCAGCGCTTCCTCGCGCTTCTTCGACGCGGCCAGCGCCGAGGTCACGCTCGAGACCTTGGTTTGCAGCGCCGCGCGCTCGCTTTCGAGCGTGTCGTGTGCCTGACGCGATTCGGTAAGCGCCTCGCCCAGCGCGCCGAGTTCGCGCTTCAGCCCGTCGCGCGATTCGGTCACCTCGGCCAGCTCTGTCTCCACCTCGGTGAGGCGGGCACCGAGCTTGGCCCGCGCCGCCACGACCTGCGCGCGTTCTGCCTGCGTGTCGCGCAAGACCGAGCGCATGTTCGAGACCTGATCGTGCAGCGAGGCATTGCGCGAAGCGATCTCTTTCAGATCGTTCTCGAAGCTCTCGAGCCGCTCCCTAAGGCCTTCTTGCGCCACGACCACTCGGGCCCGCTCGGTCTGCGACTGCTCCAAGCGGTCCTTGATCTCGGCGACGCTCGAAGGATCGGATGGATCCTGCTCCAGCAGCGACAGGAGATAAGCCTGATTGCCCTCGAGATCGCGCGTGATCTGCACGAACTGATCGTGGTACTCGCTGACTTCGGACAGCAGATCGAAGTAGGCCAGTCGATGGCGCTCGATCTCCTTGTCCTTGCCGCCGACGATCCCGTCAAGGAAGACGAAGCTCGTGCTCGTGAAGGCCAGCCATCCGAAAACGGCGAGGCAGGCGATTGCGACCAGCTCTTGCGATCGACGCGACAGCCGGATGTAGCGCACCCGGTCGTTGGCACGTAAGAAGATTTCGCGTTCGATGAAAAGCCGATCCAGGAAACGTTTGATGGTCCGCTTGTTGATCCGATTCATTCCTGGACCTTGTTGCCCTTGTGTTGGTTGACACAACAGCGCCCGCCTGGACAGCGGCCGCCCCTCAGACAACGCAACGGACCCCAACGGAGGCCCGCTGTGTCACACGACCCGGCTCTCGAGGAATTCCCCCTACGCGATTTCAGGACGGTCAGAACCCGCGGAGCGGGCCTTTCCTCCTTCTTCGCCTTGCCGACTCTCTAAGGCTCCCCTGGTTGACAAGATTAACCATCACGGCGCCGCGAGGCAAGGCCTAACCCATTTCAAAACCTTAAAGAACTGTGAATCAGTCGGCTTTGGGGAACGCTCCGAGAACGACTCGAAATCGACTCGGAGGAGCCTTCGCGACGACTCCGGATGCGCTTTCAAAGACTTCGCTACAACCCGAGAGTTTGGGTCAGGAGGACTCGCCCTTGCGCCGATCGAGATCGAAATTCGCAAAGACGTAGTCGATGATCTCCTGCACGCAGGAATCGACCGTTTGCGTTCCCGTATCGACCGAGAGCTCCGCCGTCGCTGGCGCCTCGTAGGGCGCGGAGACGCCGGTGAAGTCCTTGATCTCGCCGGCCCGCGCCTTGCGATAAAGGCCCTTGGGATCGCGCCCCTCGCAGACCTTCAGGTCGGCATTGATGAAGATCTCGTGGAATGCGCCCTTGGCCGCGGTCCGCGCTCTGTCCCGATCGGCGCGATAGGGCGAGATAAAGGCGCTGATGCAGATGAAACCCGCATCGGCGAACAACGCCGCCGCCTCGCCGACACGGCGGATGTTCTCCGCCCGATCCTCCGGCGCGAACCCGAGGTTGGCGTTGAGGCCGCGGCGCACGTTGTCGCCATCGAGCACATAGACGTTGTAGCCCTTGGCGAAGAGCCGCCGCTCGACCTCCATGGCCAGGGTCGACTTGCCCGCCCCCGATAGGCCGGTGAACCAGAGCACGCCGCCGCGATGGCCGTTGCGCTGATAGCGGTTCTCGGCGCTGACGCCGTGGTCGACGCTGTAGACGTTGGTCGAGCGTACGGTCAGCGCCTGACGCTGATCCGGATAGCCCTCCATCGAGATCAGGCCGCCGGCCACGGTATCGTAGCCGTCCACGAGGACGCAGCGCCCGGTCCGGGCGAGCTCGCCATACTCGTCCAGGGCCAGGATCTCGCGGCTGCGCAGGACCACCTCGGCCACGGCGTTGCGCTCGACGCGCTCGCCGGTGGCGCTCGACAGGCTGTCGGTATCGATGATGCGATCGATGGCCGCCACGCTCACCGGCGCCTCGCGAGTCGCCAGCTTGATCTTGTAGCGCGCGCCGACCCGCAGCGGCTCGTGGGCGAGCCAGAAGAGATGGGCGCGAAACACCGTGGAGAGGCGTGGCGGCGTCTCCTCGTGGCTCGCGATCTCGCCGCGCTCGAGGAAGATCTGCGGCTCCAGGGTGATGCCGACCGATTGGCCGGCCTGGACCTGGACCGGCGGCGTCGGTTCGTTCCAGGCCTCGATAGAGCGCACGATCGCGGTCTTGTTGGCGGGCGAGAACAACAGGGTGTCGCCCACGCGCAGCGTTCCCGACTCGATCCGCCCGGCGACAATCCGGCGCCGATCGAACTTGTAGACGGCTTGAACCGGCAGGCGCAGCGGCTGGTCGAGGGAACGGGCGACGATCTGAAAGCGATCGAGGGCCTCGAGGAGGCTGGGGCCCGTGAACCAGCCCATGCGCCTCGAAGTCTCGGCCACGTTGTCGCCCGTTCGGGCGGAGACCGGTAGCACGACGGTCGGCGTGACGCCGACCTCGCGCAGGTAGTTGTCGATCTCGCGGCTCACCGCGCTGAAGCGCGCGCCGTCGAAGTCCACCAGGTCCATCTTGTTGACCACCACCGCGACCTGGCGAATGCCCAGCAGATGCAGCAGATAGCCGTGGCGCCGGGTCTGCTCGCGCACGCCCTCGGCGGCGTCGATCACCAGCAACGCGGCATCGGCGGCCGCGGCACCGCTGATCATGTTCTTGAGGAATTCCCGGTGGCCGGGGGCGTCGATGATGACGTAGTCGCGCTGCGGCGTCTTGAACCAGATCTGAGTCGTGTCGATGGTGACGGCCTGGTCGCGCTCGGCCTGGAAGGCGTCGAGCACGAAGGACCATTCGACCTCCATGCCGCGGCGCGCCGAGACGGCCTTCAGCTCCTCGAATTTGCCCGGCGGCAGCGAGTCCGTCTCGTGGAGAAGACGGCCGATCAGCGACGACTTGCCGTGATCGACATGGCCCACGACCACGAGGCGCAACTGCTCGCGCACGGCGGTCCGGAAGCTCACCTGACGCTCCATACCCCTCGGCCCATGCTCTCCCGGCTCACATGTAGCCGCTGGCGCGCAGGCGCTCGAAGGCGTCCTCGCGCTCGTGGTCCATCGCCCGGCCGGCCCGCTCGGCGACCTTCGTGGTCTCGAGCTCGGCGATGATCTCGGCGACGCTCGCGGCCTCGGACTCGATCGGGAAGGTGATGTCCTGATCGCCGAGAGAGCGGTAGCGCTTGCCGTCGCTGGCGAAGTAGAGCGAGACGACCGGAATCCGCTCGCGCTCGATGTAGCGCCAGATGTCCAGCTCCGTCCAGTGCAGCAAGGGATGGATGCGCACGTGGACGCCCGGCGGGAAGTCGGTCTTGAACTGGTCCCAGAACTCGGGCGGCTGATCGCGGAAGTGCCATTCGCCCGATTCGCTGCGCGGACTGAACACCCGCTCCTTGGCACGGGTCGCCTGTTCGTCGCGCCGGATGCCGGCGATGATGCCCCTGAAGCCCCGTTCGGCGATGGCCCGGCGCAGGCCTTCGGTCTTGCGCGCCGCCGAGCGGGCGGCCGGCGGCAGCGAAGGATCGATCTCCTCGACCGGCGGACAGTCGAAGACCAGAAGGTCGAGGCCCCACTCCGCGGCGTAGCGCTCACGGAAGGCGTACATCTCCGGAAACTTCTTGCCCGTGTCCACGTGCACCAGCGGGAAGGGCACGTGGCCGAAGAAGGCCTTGCGGGCCAGCCAGAGCATGACGTTGGAGTCCTTGCCCAGGGACCACAGCATGGCCAGCGGCTCCACGCCCTGATAGGCCTCGCGGAGGATGAAGATCGACTGCGCTTCCAACTCGTCCAGTCGCTTCATGGCTTGTCCTGCTGGGAAATTCCGTCTGGCTCGTCGGGCAGGCTGCGCGTGAAAGAGGCGCGCCGAGCGCCTCAGGCCGGAGCCGCGCGGATAGAGCTTTTGGGCGGTTGGATCAACAGTTTTCTAGGAACGGCGCATACTTGACCCAGCTCGGGGAGCGGTAAGCGGTACCCGCCGGCGCCACGCCGTCGGACAACGCGGGCTCAGTCGGACCCGGCGCGGCCAGCTCTCTCCACCATGGCGCTTCTAACCGTCACCTTTCCACTTTCGAGCGATCGGGCCTCGCGCTCTTTGAGCACCTCTTCAAGACTTCGCAAAGGTTCGAGAAGATAAGGACTTACGAAGTCATCCTGATCCAAGTAGCGCGACTTATCCACTGGTTTTCCCCAGAGTTGTCCACAATATATAGTAGGGCTGAACTCAATAAACACTAAATAGTGCAGTCAGGCAAGACGTGAGGTAGTACGGCGGGCATTTTTTCCCCGGAGGCGCGGCCCAAGGCGGCAAAGCGCTCGAGCGGTGATGCCCGTCACTTTCGCCCGCCCGAACCGCACCCAGATACTGGCATGACCTCAATCTCGAACGGCGCGGACCACCGGGCCGTTGCTGTTCGGGCCCTCAAGGCACCCGATCGTTCGACTGCCGGTCCTTCGATCGCAGTCGCACGCGCCCAGCGGTCCGGCCATGCCGAGTTCCTCCCTTCGGCTTAGCCGGCTGCCTTAACTCTCGGGTAACGCTGGGCAATGTAGGATCGGCTCCGTCACGGATGTGTCATGAACTCCCTGGGCGGAGCCGATCCAATGCCCGACTACGACGTACGCCTGAAGCTGGACGACGACCAGCACTCGCTCCACCTGGAGGTCTATCAGCGCGTCTGTTGCGAGGGCGAAGAGAGCGAGGACACGGTCGTTCAACGGGCCAAGGCGCAGTTCTGGAACTGGGCCATGAAGCGCGGCTCGGAATGGTCCAAGGTGGCCATGCGCATCCCCTTTCTGACTGTCACCGAAGCCGAGGTCCAGGAAGCCGGCGCCCTGTCTCAGCCGAGAGAAGAAGCGAAGCTCAGCTCGCCCTTGGTGTGACGTTCAAGAGACTTCGCGGTAGGACGAGCCGAGACCGCCCAGGACCCTGAAGACCTCGGCGGGCGAGTCGCGAAAGCGGAGCCCCAGCATATCCTCACGGCACCATGCGACGCGGCATGCCAGGCGCCCCATGCCCGGGATCTCGAGACTCGCCGCTTCGCCCTCCTCCGGCCCCGACGGCAGGCCATCGGGAAAACGCAGGCCCGCGCCTTCGGGCGAGAGATCGCAGATCAGACAATCCGAGAGGCCGCCGAACCAGACCAACTGCGCCGGCTGCAGCAGGCCGGTGCGCGACGATCGCCGTCGCTCGGGCGCCGCATCGCGCTCGTCTGCCTTCGCCTTGGATGAACTGTCCGACCGCTGCGCCATGGCGTCCCATCGCACGGCATGGCAAGAAACAAATTCGCATGCCGCAGATCTCCGCCCGGTCGTCGGATGAGACTAGCGCCAAATTGTTTCATGGTGATAAATGTCTGACATCGGAGCATTTTCTCTCTATTTCTCAGGTAAAACTCGAATTTGAGCCAAATTCTACTAATATTTGTTTAGAATTATTGATGTTTCTTAGGAAACATGAACAAATTATTAGGACCTTGGCGCTAACATCCCCTTCGACCGCCTCGTGGAGAGATCCCATGAAGGTGGCTGCAGTAGGCTACTTCGCGGTCGCAATGATGACTTTGTTCTGGCAGGTCTATGAGCACGACTTCTTTTCTAGCTGCGAGTTCAACGTCGGCGCCTGTAACGTCGAGATCCAACGTTACAGCGTCAACGCGGCCGCATGGCCGAAGTATTTGATTCTGTGGCAAGAGCTGTGAGGCGGCGGGTTCAGGTCGCAAGCCATAAGCTGTGATCTGGCTCCACTGGTTCGGCTCGTTTTAGTGGTGTCAATGGCGGTCGGCGAGCCGGATGTCGCGGCACTGACTTCTTGCTAACGGAGACCAAGGGCCCCCTAGTGGGGCCCTTGGTGTCTCTGCGGCTTGAGGCTTCTCAGGCAAAGGCGCGCTGGAGCGCCGCGATCATGGTGAGCACGCCGTTCTCGGCGCTTGACGGGCCGGGTTCCTGGGGTTCCGCGCCGAAGAGCCCGCCCTTTCCGTCGGAGTTCCGGTAAGCCACGCGGGTCACGCCGCGCAGCCTCCCCAATGCCCTGGCGACGCGCTCGGCCCTGCCCTCTTCCAGGCATTCCATACGAAAAACGATCGTCCGCCCGGGGCCCTTGTGGCGGTAGACCTGGGCCTTGAGCGGCGACAGGCCCAGGTCGGCCAGCCGGCGCAGGGCCTCGGGCAAGCGGTTCGGATCGTCGTCGCCGAGGATCAAGAACTCGCTGGCGCATTCGCCGACGAGCGTAAGCGCCGGCCGCTCGGGAAACAGCCAGCCGAGCGCCGGATCCTCGCCGCGGCGCGTGGCCGCGCTCCGCGCCACGCCATCGAGCCAGTTGCGGAAGAGCAGCGAACCGGCACCGCGCCAGCCGTTGACCGGCCGACGGTCGGGATCGTCGCCGGGGAAGTAGTGCCGCGGCAGCGCGGTTCCGAGACCGGCGACCTGGTCGCGCCGATATTCCTCGCCCAGCGTCTCGCTGTCGTATTCCAAGTGATTGAACATGTAGACCGCGCCCCGGGCGCGTTCTTCGAGCAGGCAAAGCCCGGCTTCGCTCGACTCGGCCAGCACCTCAAGGCCGGCCTGCTCGGGTAGATCCGCGGCCCGCACTTCCGTGTAGCGGGAGACAGGCACGGGGATCTCGTCGCCCAGACCGCGCAGCAATCGAGTCCCGCCGCGGGCCAGGCTGTGCCGATAGACGCCGAACATCTTGGCGGGCAAGCCGTGCTTCGGGACGCCGTGAAAGCGGTGGAGCGCGGCCTGAGCGGCCCAGCATATATAGAAGGACTGTGGCACCGCCGCGCGGGCCCAATCGAGGATCTCGACCAGGCTGTCCCAGTAGGTGACGGCGGCGAAGTCGAGCCGCTCGACCGGGGCGCCGGTGACGATCAAGCCGTCCAGACCCCGCGCCCGAACCGCGGACCAAGGCTGATAGAAGCTGGCCATGTGAGCGGCCGGCGTGCTCTTCGGCCGGTAGCCGTCGGGCGCGAAGAGCACCAGCTCGACGGTTTGCGGCGTCATCGCCAGCAGCCTCGCGATCTGGGTCTCGGTCTTGGCCTTCGTGGGCATGAGATTGAGCAGCCCGATCCGCAAGGGCCGCAGCGCCCGTGCGTCGCTCGCTTCGCGGCCCATGACCTCGAGGCCCTCGGCCCGCAGGCAGCGGCAGGCGGGCAGTCCCTCGGGCAGGATGATCGGCATGGCGCGTCTCTCAAGCTGAGAAAAGCTGAAGGTCCAAACGCGGCGTCCGGCGGCAGCGGGGCGATCGCTCGATCGCCCCGCCGTGCGCATCCCTCAGGCCGCGGCGGCCAGGCCCTCGGCCTTGGCCAAGGCCTGATCCAGATCGGCCAGGATATCGTCGATGTGCTCGATCCCGACCGACAGCCTGACGTAGCCGTCGGTCACGCCGGTCGCCTGCTGCTCCTCGGGCTTGAGCTGCTGATGCGTCGTGGTCGCCGGGTGGATCGCCAGCGAGCGCGCATCGCCGATGTTGGCGACGTGATAGAACATCTCCAGCGCATCGATGAAGCGGCGTCCGGCCTCGCGGCCACCCTTGAGCTCGAAGCCGACCAGGCCGCCGAGGCCGCCCTGGAGATAGGTCTCGGCCCGGCGCTTCTGCTCGCCGGCGAAGACGGAGGGATGGATCACCCGGGTCACGGAGCCGTGCCCGCCCAGATAGTCGGCCACCGCCTGGGTGTTGCGGCAATGCTCGCGGATGCGCAGCGGCAGGGTCTCGAGGCCCTGGATGAACTGGAAGGCGTTGAAGGGGCTGACCGCATAGCCCAAGTCGCGCTGCAGCGTGACGCGCGCCTTGAGGATATAGGCGATCGGGCCAAGCGGCTTGGCGGCCTCGGTCCAGACTGCGCCGTGATAGCTCGGGTCGGGCTGGTTCAGCATGGCGAAGCGATCGGCGTGCTTCTCCCAGTCGAAGTTGCCGCCGTCGACGATCAGCCCGCCGATCGAGGTGCCGTGCCCGCCGATGTACTTGGTGGTCGAGTAGACCACGATGTGGGCGCCGTGCGCGAAGGGCTTGCAGATCACCGGCGCGGCCGTGTTGTCCATGATCAGCGGCACGCCGAGCTCGTTGCCGATGGCCGCGACCTCGGCGATCGGGAAGACGTGGAGCTTCGGGTTCGGCAGCGTCTCGGCGTAGTAGGCCCGCGTCTTGTCGTCGGTTGCGCGCCGGAAGGCCTCGGGGTCCTCCGGATCCACGAAGCGAACTTCGATCCCCATGGTGTTGAAGGTATTGGCAAAGAGGTTCCAGGTGCCGCCGTAGAGGTCGGTCGAGCTGACGATGTTGTCGCCGCTGCGCGCGATGTTCTGAATCGACATGGCCGTCGCCGCCTGGCCCGAGCTCACCGCCAGCGCCGCCGCGCCACCCTCGAGCGCCGAGATGCGTTGCTCCAGCACGTCGCAGGTCGGGTTCATGATCCGCGTGTAGACGTTGCCCAGCTCCTCCAGCGCGAAGAGTCTCGAGGCATGATCCGTGCTGTCGAACTGGTAGGAGGTGGTCTGATAGATCGGCACCGCGACGGCGTTGGTCGTCGGGTCGGCGCGATAGCCGGCGTGCAGAACCTGGGTCTCGGGATTGCTGGATTTATCGTACATCTTTGCTTCCTCTGTCAGGCCCCGGTCGCGCCGGAGCGGGTCTTCGCCATGGAAAGGGGTGATACGGCGGCTCGGCTCACGCGGCGTCGCGGCGCTCAACGCCGTGCTTCGCGAGGTGCGCGGCGATCGCGGTGTTGACGGCCTCGCGATGGGTGACCGGCAGCATGTGACCGGCCTTCGCGACGCTCAGGACCTCGACCCTCGGCAAGGTCTCGCCCAGCATGCCCACGATGGCGCGGGCCGGTTTCGGCGAGCGGTCGCCGTGCAGCAGCAGGGTGGGGAGTGCGGTCTGGCGGTAATCGTCGAGGATCTTCGGTTCGGTGAGCGTGGCCCAAAAATCCAGCGCGACCTTGGGCGTCGCGCGGATCAGGACGTTCTGCTGGGCCTCGCTCAGCGCCGACCAGGCGCCCTCGCCGTTCCAGTAATCGACGAAGGCGGCCATGGCGTCATGGCAGTCGCCGTTAGTGACCGCGGCCCAGATACGGTCGGCGACCTTGCGGATCTCGTAGTAGGCGCGGGCGCCGGCCGGTGCGCTGTTCCAGAGCAGATGGAAGGCCACCGGCTCGATCAAGGTCAGGCTGCGGAACGCCGCGGGCTGGTCCGAGACGGCGCGCAGGGCCACGGCCCCGCCGTAGGAATGACCGATGAGATGCGCCGCGCCGTCGGCAAGACGACAGAGCGAGTCGACGATCGCCGCCTCATCGGCGAGCCGGAGGCGGCCCCGTCCCGGCCAGGGCTCGGAAGTGCCGTAGCCGAAGAGGTCCGGCGCCAGGACCCGGTAACGCGGCTTCAGACTGTCGATCAGCGTGCGCCACTGCAGGCTCGAGCAAGCCGAGCTGTGCAGCAGGATCACGGGCTCGCCCTGGCCCGCGTCGATGTAAGAGATCTTCGCGCCCTTGACCTCGATCGTCGGCATGCGCCGGTCTCCCTGGACTGCCCCTTGCCTCGAGCCGCGCCGGATCGGCATTGCCGCCGGCCCTGTGCGGGCTCATCGTCGTGGCAGAGGAGTTAGGCAGCCGCCGTTTCCGCTTCGTGTCGCGGACTCGCCGATCGGGTTTCGTTTGTTTCACGAAGGGAATAGGGGAGGCTTTCTTGGTTTGTCCGCTGCGCGGACGCCCCCCTCCTTAATCCTCCCCCTCAAGGGGGGAGGAGATGATTCGAGCCATGCCATATTCCCCTCCCCCCTCGAGGGGGAGGGCCGGGGTGGGGGGCGTCCGCGCAGCGGACAGAAGAAAAGGACTTTCAGAAGTTGTTCGTGATCGCGATGTAGTCCGGGTCGTCCTGGGACTCGCGCTCGTGGATCAGGAACTCCCAGTAACCGCAGCGCTTGCGGCCGGGATAGTCGCGGCAGATCTTCGGGCGGGCCTTATAGACCGTGCACTGCCGCGTCTCGGTATCCAGGAATCGGCAGACCGAGCCGTAGTGCTCGTCCATCTGATGGCGCAGCACGCGTTTGCGCTCGCCGGGCACGGACTTGGTGAAGCGCTTGCGGCCCTGTTCTTCGCTCACGCCGAAGTGCTTGGCGAGGCGTCGGATGTCGGCCTTGGTGACATGGATGTGCGCGTAGGAGCAGCAGTAGGCTGGACACTTCACGCAGTCGAAGAGCTCGGTCGATTTAGCCATTGCTTCTCCTATCCGATTCCGCCGGCTGACCACAAGCAAAGCTTCGGCCTTGCGCCCGCGAGGCCGCTCGGGCACATCTGCGATGGGCAAACGACAAGCCGAGCGCGCGATGGCGGATCAGAAGGCCGAGGTGACACCGCTCTTCGACGAGGCGCAGATTGCCGCGCGCGTCGCCGAACTCGCGCACGAGATCACCGCGCGGATCGAAGGCGACTTCGTGGTCGTCGGGCTGCTCAAGGGCAGCTTCGTCTTTCTCGCCGACCTGGTGCGCGCCCTGAGCGCCGCCGGCGCCGCCCCGCGGGTCGAGTTCATGCGCCTGAGCAGCTATGGCCTGGCCAAGGAGAGCTCCGGCGAGGTGCATCTGCTCGGCGACATCCCCACAGACATCGGCGGACGGCGCGTGCTGCTGGTCGACGACATCGTCGACACCGGCCGCTCGATCGCCTATGCCCGCGCCCTGATGGAGCAGCGCGAGGTGGCCGAGCTCTGGACCTGCGCGCTGGTCGACAAGCCGAGCCGGCGCGAGGTCGAGGTCGCGGCCGACTTCGTCGGCTTTACGATCGAGGACCTCTTCATCGCCGGCTACGGCATCGACTACGCCGAGAAGTACCGCGCCCTGCCCTACATCGGCGTGGTGGTGTGAAACCGGCGCGAAGCGCATAGCTGATCTGCATTCGCGCCTTTCGCGCACGCGCCGCTCGCAACGACCCGGCGCCCGGTCCATCTCTATTCCCAAGCCGATGGTGTCAAATCGATCCGGCCCGGAACGGAGGGTTGGAGCATGCGGGTCTTCGTCGCGGGCGCCTCCGGCGCCATCGGCCGCTTCCTCGTGCCGCGCTTGGGGGCCGATGGCCACGTGGTGACCGCGCAGCGCGGCGCCGACAGCGGCAAGGCGAGAGAGACCTTGGGCTGGCGACCCGCCTACCGCACCTGGCGCGACGGCTTCCCGGCCATGCTCGACGTTGCGTCGTGACCGGCCGATGCCGGACGGCCCCACCGCCGCGGCAAGTTCCCCTGCGGTCGGCGGTCAGAAGGCCGCGCAGGCCGTGCCGACGACGCGCAGGACGGAATCCTGGTCGAAGTCCCGCTTGTAGGCCTCGACGATCGCGTCGATGCGCCTTGTACCCTCTGGGCCGGGCGCTGCGAGAATCACCACCAGCTTCGAGCGCTCCCGGATGAACCTCCCCGCCGCGTCGCGCCATTGCCCGGCGGCGTCCATCACGGTCAGGCCATCGGGAAAGCGCGGCGTGATCTTCTCGGCCAGGAAGGCGCGCCAGGCCGCATCCCCGACCACTTCCGTGTCGCCCTTGTTGCGCCCGAAGAACAGCCGGTATTCGGCGAAGAGCGAGGTGCCGTCCGGGCAGGGTGCCGTGTCGGCCGTCGCCCCTTGCGGCGCGAGCAGGGCGGCCAAGGTCAGGGCGATGACGGCACTGGCGAAGTAAGTTCTAATTCGCATGGCTGCGCCTAAAGCTCCGAGCATTGCGGCCATCCATGGCCTGGGACGGGGCGTAGAGCAGTTTCGGCGCCGGCCTAGGTGGGTGCGGCGCCTCGATCTGACGCGTCGAGTGCTCGCAGACTGCACCATTGGACCGCGCTGCACGACCATTGTGCGTCCTTCGCGACGTATCCTTTGGATACTCCTCAGAGCTTGTGAAAAAATTGACGTGTGGCTGGAATGCAATCGTGCGTCCTTCGAGACGCCCGCCAAGGCGGGCTCCTCAGGATGAGGACATTTCTTAATACCATCAAAGGCTTACCTCATCCTGAGGAGCGCCCTCCAGGGCGCGTCTCGAAGGACGCAGGATGATCATGCAGCACCGTCCGAAAGCTCGAGCCACAATATTCACAAGCTCTCAGGATGAGGATCAGTCTTCATGGCATAAAGAAATGTTCTCATCCTGAGGAGCCCGCGTTAGCGGGCGTCTCGAAGGACGCACAATGGCAAACAGGGTAGGGAAATCCAGCGCAGGCCTATAGGTGTGGCGTACGAGACCCACGTCCAGAGCCCCAAGGCCGCGCCCGTCACCCGCCCCCGAAAATCTCCCGAGCCCGATCGGTGAG
>JAKSDN010000778.1 GCA_022360075.1 Kiloniellales bacterium
TCGCCCAATCCCCAGGCCTCCGCCAACCGCGCCGCTGTCTCCCGCAGCTTTGGCAGATGGGCCATCCCCTGCGCCAGCGACATGCGCACCTCCGGGGCGTGCACGGCGAGGCCGGCTACCGGCTTGCCGTTGTCGGCCAGGATCGGCACGGCCAGGCTCACCACGCCCTCGTTGAGCTCCTGGTCGTTGGTCGCGTAGCCGTCCTGGCGGATCTGGGCGAGCTGTTGCTCGAGGGCCTCTGGGTCGGTGATGGTGTTGGCGGTGTAGCGGGGCAGGGCGGCGGCGGTGAGGAGGCGGCGGCGCTGGGCGCGGCTTAGGTGGGCGAGCAGGAGCTTACCGATCGAGGTGCAGTGCAGGGGCACATGGCTGCCGGCCTGGAGCTGCAGGCGCAGCGGCCAGTCGCACTCGACGCGGTCGATGTAGACCACCGCGCGGCCGTCGAGCACGCCGATGTTGCAGGTCTCGCCGAGCTCGGCGACCAGGGCCTCGAGGATCGCGCGGGTCGGCGCCGTGTGCTTGGCGGCGTCCAGGGCCGCGAGCGCCAGCCGGGTCATGCGCGGGCCCACGACGTAGCGCTCGCGCGTGGCGTCGCGCAGCAAGAGGCCGTTGTCCTCGAGTTGCTGCAAGGTGCGGTGCACGGACTGGCGCGGCAGGCCGAGCTGGCCGGCAATTTCCGACAGGCCCACGGGCCGGGCCTCCCGGAAGGCGACCTCGAGCACCGACAGGGCCTTGAACAGGGCCGAGCCGCGCTCTGGCTTGGCTTGGCCGGACTCGTTTTCCGGCTCGAGCGCCGGCGCATCGACGGGTGGGTGGCCGGTCATGGGACCCTTGCTGTGCGAGGGCGAAGTGCGGCAAGGCACCGCAGTTTCATCGCTTTCTCTTACACATTGTCCCGTTTTTTGCCAATTGGGTGGTTGTGCGTTTGGCGTGTCGTACTGCAGTGCCCGGCCGGTTGCACGCCATGTGACGCCTACGGCGTCGACACCCCCACCCCGCCCCTCCCCCATCAAGGGGGAGGGTTAGGGTGGGGGGTATCCGCGAAGCGGACGGCCACAAACGCCGTTTGTCGACCCTTGTCGGCGTTTCGCTGATTCGAAGACGGCGAGGCAGCGCCGCCTACCGCCCGGGCCGGCGCGGGTCTATACCCTGCTCGATTTCCATCGCGACCCGGCCGATCTCGGAGCGGTGGAAGCCGATGTCGTGGAGCGCGTGGTTGGGCAGCGATGCCAGGGCCGCGTGGGTGCGGCGGCGGACCCAGCCGCGGTGCGCTTTGCCGGCGGCCTTGGTCACGGCCTCGGCGGCGCGCTCGAGAGAGCGCTGGACGGCGACCGCGGCATAGCGCATCGGTGTCGCCAGCTCCAGGGCGTGGACGTAGCGGTAGGACAGCGCGCTCCCGGAACCCGGGTTGTGATGCAGTTGCTCGAACATGGCCTTTACCTCGCTCTCTGCGATCTCGGTGCGCTGACCGATAGCCGCTGGCCCCGAGACCGGCCGCAGCGATCCTGCGGCGATGAGAGAGATGGTGATGGCTGGTTTCGAGATGACTTCGGCCGCTCGGGAACTTTGTTTCTATTGTTTCCCGTCGTCCTCGGACGGAAGCCGGTGCTTCTGCCCGCGCGCGTCAGTGCTTGATCGGCTCGTCCATGGCGCCGCCCCAGATGTCGCCGAGCGTGAAGCCGTTGGGAAAGGGATCGCTGGGGTCGACCACGTATTGGGCCATGCCGGTGATCCAGGCCTGGCCACGGATCGTGGGCACGACGGCCTTCTGGTCGCCGAGCATGGTCTCGCGGATGAGACGCCCGGTGAAGATCGTCCCGAGGATGCCCTCGTGGTGGAAATCCTCGTTGAGCGCCAACTGCCCCTTGGCGTGCAGCGCGGCCATGCGCGCGCAGGTGCCGGTGCCGCAGGGCGAGCGGTCGATCACGCCGGTCCAGGTCGAGGGGCGCTCCCAGTCGAGCCGACCGCTCGAGACGACGACCGCGTTCTTGGCCGTGGCGCCCTCGGCGCGCGGCGTTCCGGTCATGACGCAGATGGTCACGCCCGAGGCGTCGGGGTTTTCCGGATGCACGCAGTCGAGCTGCTCGCGCGCGGCGGCCTTGATCATTTCGCCGGCCCGCGTGACCTCGCCGGCGCGGTTCGGCAGCAGCTCGAGGCCCAGCTTCTCGGCATCGGCGATGACGTAGAACATCCCGCCCCAGGCCACATCGACCGTGACGGGCCCCAGCTCCGGCACCTCGATCGTCCGGTCGAGATGCACGGCGAAGGCCGGCACGTTCTCGAAGGTGACGCCCGTGACCTTGCCGTCGGCGACTTCCGCGTCGACCGTCACGAGACCCGCCGGCGCCTCCAGGGTGAGCTTGGTCAAGGGCTCCGTGGCGGGCACCATCCCGGTCTCGATCAGTGCGGTCACCACACAGATGATGTTGCTGCCCGACATCAGCGGGTACTCGACCTGCTCCATGATGATGAAGCCGGCATCGGCATCGGGATTGGATGACGGCAGGACCAGGTTGCAGTTGGCCGCCGGATAGCCGCGCGGCTCGCGCAGCATGCGCTTTCTCAGATCGTCTCCCTCTGTCTCGAGGTAGCACATCTTGTCGTACATGGTCTCGCCGGGGACGTTCACCACGCCGCCGACGATGACCCGGCCGGGCTCGCCGCAGGCGTGCAGATCGATCGCCTGTATGACGCGCGAGAGTTTCATGGCTGCTGGTTCCGGATTCTGTGCCGCGATCCGCCTTGGATCTCCTGCGGGTCGCTGGGCCGGTGGAGGATCAGGCGGCTGTCGCGGTGATCATGGCGTGCGCCCGTGCCGCTCGGTTGGTCATCGCGAGCATCGCCGCAATCGAGAGCGGCGTCGAGCGGTTTATCACGCGGCCGCGCCTCGGCATCTGCGACTCTTGGGTGAAGTCGCACTGCTGCGATGACAGGCTGCTTACCGTCGCCTCACCGCGAGCTTGTCCCGGCCTTCTTTGTCGCTATCGGCCCCCCGGGGTGCCCGGGGCGGATCGGTTCGCGCTAACGTTCCGCTTGAGTGTCGAACAGCTTCCTTAGCTCCGCCTCGCCGCGCACCGCCGATGCCGTTCGGCGCACGCGCAGCCAGGCTTCACGGACCTTTTCTTCGTTCGTCGATGAAGGGTCGCGA
>JAKSDN010000515.1 GCA_022360075.1 Kiloniellales bacterium
GCTCCTGGTTCTGCCGCACCTGGTCAGCTTCTCCCAGAAAGAGATCCTGGTCTTCCTCGTGATCAACGTGCTGGTGGTGGTGAGCTACCGGCTGCTGACGCTGACCGGCGAGTGGTCGCTCGGCCACGTGGTGATCATGGGTGTCGGCGCCTACGGCTCGGCGCTCTACGCCAAGGCCCTGGGCCTGCCGGTGCCGCTCGCCATGCTGCTCGGCGCGAGCACGGCCGCCCTGGTCGCCTTCATCCTATCCTTCCCGCTGTTCCGCATGAAGGGCTTCTATTTCCTGATCGGCTCCTTTGCCGCCGGCGAGATCATCCGCCTGCTCTGGAAGCGCTTCCGCGATCCCTTCGGCGGGCCCAAGGGCCTGAAGCTGATCCCCTCCATGCCCGATATCGAGCTCGGCGCGCTGACGATCAGCTTCTTCGACCCGGTCGCCTACTACTATCTCTGCCTGCTGGTGGTCTCGCTGTCGCTGTTGGTGCTCTACCGGCTGGAGCGCTCGCGCATCGGGCTCACCTTTCACGCCGTGCACTGGCAGGACAAGCTGGCCGAGGCGGTCGGCGTCAACACCTGGCGCTATCGCACGCTCGCCTTCGTCACCGCCTCGTTCTTCGCCGGACTGGCCGGCGCGCTGCTCGGCCACTACCTGACCACGGTCAATCCCAACCAATTCGACGTCGAGCAGATGGTCTTCGTGCTGATCTGGGTGATCGTCGGCGGCACCGCCACTTTCTACGGCCCGATCCTGGGCGTCGTGGTGCTGACCGTGATCAACGAGGTGGTGCTGCGCGCGCTCGGCGTCGATCAGGCCCGCCCGCTCATCTACGGCGCCATCCTGGTCGCCACCATGCTGTTCCTGCCCAACGGCCTGGAGAGCCTGGTGCCGAAGCTGCGCGCGTTCGTCGCCGGCCGGCGACGACGGGGCGCCGTCGAGAGCGAAGCGGGCGCCGAGTAGTTCCTGCCAAGCGTTACCGGCGGTCGGCGAACACGACGCCGAACGCCGTCGCGCCATAGAACGAGGCTGCCGTGCGGTTGAA
>JAKSDN010000433.1 GCA_022360075.1 Kiloniellales bacterium
GAGACGATTGCCTTCAAAGTCAGCAGCGCGAGTGCCGAGCCCTACGAGGCCAGGCTGGTCCGCGTCATCTGCGGCGACCCCAACCCGGCCGGGCCGGGCATCCTGGAAGAGCCGGTCTCTTCGGCCTTCGAGGGCCGCTATCCCTCGCGCGCGCAGACGCTCCATCTCGGTTCCTACGCCCGCGTCCCCGTCGGTGACGGGCTCGGGGCGCTGACCAGCTTCACGCTGCTGGCGACGATCTGGCCCACGCTGCCGGACAAGGGCGAACAAGCCGTGATATCGCATGGCGGCGGAGCGGCCGGGCGCGGCTTCGCCCTGACCATCGATCCCGAACAGGGCGCGACCTTGCGTCTCGGCAGAGAGGGCGGCGAAGACCCTCGGATCTCGGTGGGGCGCCCCCTGCGCCAGCGGGTCTGGTACCGGATCTGGGCCAGCCTCGACACCGAGACCGGCCGCGTCTGCGTAGGTCAGACCGCGCTCGATGGGCCCTGGGCCCAGGACGACAGCGGCCTCGCGACTGCCAGCCTCGACGGTCCGGTGGCGCTCGATGCCGGCGGCGACCTGCTGATCGCCGGCCTGGTCGGCGATCCCGTCACCGGCCACTTCAACGGCAAGATCGAGGCCCCGACGATCTACGACCGCGCCCTGATTGCGGATGAAGTCCCCGGGGCTGCCACGGGCGAAATTGGAGTCGGCTTGCTGGCGCGCTGGGATTTCTCCCAGGCGATTCCCAGCACGCGCATTATCGACGTCGGCCCGCAGGGTCTGCACGGCGAGCTGGTCAACCTGCCGGCCCGCGCCATGACCGGCTCGACCTGGAACGGCCGCGAGATGTGCTGGCGCCATGCGCCCGAGGACTACGGCGCGATCCACTTCCACGATGACGACATCTACGACGCCGGCTGGGAGACCGACTTCACCTTTACGGTGCCGGACGAGCTGCCGAGCGGCATCTACGCCGCGCGCCTGCGCTGCGGCGAGCATCAGGACACGATGCCTTTCGTCGTCTGTCCGCCGAAAGGCCGGCGCCGCGCCGATCTCTGCGTGATCATCCCGACCATCACCTACGCCATCTACGGCAACCACGCCCGGCCGGACTTCAGCGAGGCCTGGACCCGGCGCGCCACGGAATGGCCGGCCTATCCCTGGAACCCGGCGCAGCATCGCGAGTACGGCCTCTCGACCTACAACGTCCACAACGACGGCAGCGGCATCTGCCATGCCGCGCATCTGCGGCCGCTGATGACCGTGAAGCAGGGCTACTTCACCTTCCCCGCGGAGATCGGCTCCGGCCTGCGCCACTACCAGGCCGACACGCACCTGATCGCCTGGCTCGAGTCCAAGGCCATTGCCTACGACTTGATGACCGATCTGGAGCTGCACCGCGAGGGCGCCGCGGCGCTGGGGGGCTATCGCTGCGTGCTGACCGCCTCGCACCCGGAGTACCACACGGCCGAGACGCTGGACGCCCTGACCGCTTACCGCGACGGCGGCGGGCGCCTCGGCTATCTCGGCGGCAACGGCTTCTACTGGCGCGTCGCGCTGCACTCCGAGCTGCCGGGCGCGATCGAGATCCGCCGCGGCGAGGGCGGCATCCGCGCCTGGGCCGCCGAGCCGGGCGAGTATTACAACGCCTTCGACGGCAACTACGGCGGGCTCTGGCGCCGCAACGCCCGGCCGCCGCAGCTCCTCGCCGGCGTTGGCTTCTCGGCGCAAGGCAAGTTCAACGGCTCCTACTACCGGCGCACAAGTGACGCCCGAGATTCGCGCGTTTCCTGGATCTTCGAGGGCATCACGGACGAGCGCCTCGGCGACTTCGGCCTCAGCGGCGGCGGCGCGGCCGGCTACGAGCTCGACCGCGCCGACCCGCGGCTCGGCACGCCCGCGCATACCCTTGTCGTGGCGCGCTCCGAAGGCCATGGCGAAGACTTCGTCCTGGTGCCCGAGGAGCAGCTCACCCATATCACCACATGGCCCGGCGAGCCGCCGGAGGTCCTGATCCGCGCCGACATGGCCTTCTTCGAGACGCCCAGGGGCGGCGCGGTCTTCTCCGTCGGCTCGATTACCTTCTGCGGCTCGCTGATGCACGCCGGCGGCGACAACAATATTTCTCGCCTGCTGGAGAACGTGGTCCGGCGCTTCCTGGAGCCGAGGCCGTTCGAGATGCCGGACGCCTCTTAGCCTTGTCACCCTCGGGCTTGACCCGAGGGTCCATGGTAGAGCGAGACTCGGACCTGGATGGATTGCCGGGTCAAGCCCGGCAATGACAAGGAGGGGTGGTTGAGGCCAGGGTTCGAAAGCGGGTTGCCACGTCAAATCAGGATTTTGGCCCGTGGGACTTCGAATACGAGGCGTATAAGCCCAGGGCTGACACAGCCCAGTCATGTTCCGCACTGCCTGATCCACCCCGCAGAGAATCGCGTATACTCCCAGGACAGCCCAGGGAGGCAAGCGATGCTCTATGCCTGTACGACCATCGGTCAGGACCAGTTGAGCGCGGTGCAAGCGCTGGAGAAGGAGATCGGCAAACCGCTGCTCGCGCTGTCGCCGATCGAGGCCGATCCGGCGCCGGTCGGGGAGCAGGATCTGGCCAAGATCCGCGCACTTGAAGACAAGCTCGGGATGGTGCTGGTCGCCGTCGATAACTGACGCGCCGTCTCAGGCGCGGCCCAGCTTTGCCGCTGACTCGCCGGCGATCGCCCCGAGGGTGAGCGCGGTCAGCAGGCCGTTTCCCGACAGATAGCCCCAGACCGCGGGGCCGGAGACGCCGCAGGCGGCCCCGCCGCCGGCAAAAAGGTTGGGTAGAAGAGGACGGCCGCTCGCCCGGCAAACCCGCGCCGCATCGTCGACCACGAGCCCGCCTTGGGTATGGAAGAGCGCGCCCGTCACCTTCACCGCATGGTAGGGTGGCGTCAGAAGCGGCCGGACCGTGAAATCGCGCCCGAACGGATCTTCGGCCTTTCCGGCATGACAATCCGCGACCTGGGCGAGGGTCGTCGCGAGCGGCGCAGCCGGGACGCCGATCTCGGCCGCCAGCCCTTCGGGGCTCGGGGCTTCCCGGATCGCGCCCATCGAGACCGCCTCGCGGTAATCGGGAAAGGCCAGGCCGTGCTCGTGCAGGCGCCGGTCGTAGACGTTCCAGGCGATGCCGCCGTCCTGCGCGAGCACCCTGACCGATTGCTCGGAGTAGCCCTCGTGCTCGTTGGAGAAGCGCTGGCCTGCCGTATTCACCTGGATGCCGCCCTCCATCATCAGCGCCCAGGTGATCGGGATCCCGTGCGGATGGGCCACCGAGCCGTGGCCCTGACAGCCGCCCAGATGCCGCGTCGCGGCGCCGAGAGCTTGGCCCCAGAGCACCGCATCGCCCTGGTTGCCGGGATGGCCGAAGTAAGGCGCCTCGGCCATCTCAGGGATGTGGCGCCGGACCAGTGCCGGGTTGCCGCCGTAGCCGTTGCAGGCCAGCACCAGCGCGCGGCAGGCGAGGTCCTCGCTCGCGCCGCCCGGCCGCGTGACCTGTAGTCCGACGATCTTGCCGTCCGCGTCGGCGTAGAGGGCGGTGGCATGGGCTTCGGTGGCGATCGGGACCGCTTGGCGCTCGGCCGCCGCGAGCAGCCTTGCCTCAAGGGACGCGCCGGTCTTCTCGGGCAGGGCGTGCATGCGATGCTTCGAATGGCCGGGATAGAGGAAATCGTCGAGCACGAGCCAATCGAAGCCGTGGGCATCGGCGAGCCACTCGATGGTGGGGGCCGAGGCTGCGACGACGCGGCGCAGGAAGGCCTCGTCGACCTCGCCGCGCGCCTTGCGCTGGATATCGGCGGCGAAGGCGTCGTGCGAGTCCGCGATGCCGAGCGCGCGCTGAAAGCGCGTCGGCGCGGCCGGCACGAAGCCGGACGACAGCGAGGTCGAGCCGCTCGGACTGGCATCGCGCTCGAGCACCAGAATCTCGGCGCCCACCTCGTTCGCCTTGAGCGCGGCCGCGAGACCACAGGCGCCGGCGCCGATCACCAGGACCTCGACCGACTCGCCTGCCTTCATGGCATCAGCGGGTAGCAGCTTGCTCATGGCCTCACGCCGCCCCGATCATGGTCACCGCCTCCTCGACGGTCATGATCTTGGAAAGGCTGGAGAGATCGCGGATCGCAGACTCGTGCACCGCCGGGTCGAAGGCCGCGCAGCCGTCCGACAGCACGATGGTGCGGAAATCGCGGACGTGGGCGTCGCGCACCGTCGAGGCGACGCCGCCATTGGTGACGATGCCGGCGAAGATCAGGGTCTCGATGGCCGCCTTGCGCAGGACCCACTCCAGCCGGCTCATGTAGAAGGCCGAGTAGGCGACCTTTTCGACCGTGAGGTCTGCCGGCTGCAACGGGTCGAGTAGCGCCTGGCCCCAGGAGCCGGGGGCGAAATCGCCCTTGGCGAGGAAGGGCCGCAGCTTCTTCAGGTGCGCCGAGATGAAGGGCTCGCCGGCCTTGCCCGGCACCAGTGTGAAGTGAGTCGAGACGATCCAGCCGCCCGCCGCTCGCACACTCTCCGCTAGAGGC
>JAKSDN010000635.1 GCA_022360075.1 Kiloniellales bacterium
CAGGACTTCACCACGGGCTCCTGGACCGCCTTCGCGCCCGATGCCGAGTTCATCGCCGTCAACGCCGCCCGCTGGGATGCGACCAAGCACCGAGCCTTGGCCGTCGTCGGCGACGCCCTGGAGACGGTGACCGAGCTGGACGCGGCGATGGGCGCCTGGGAGGCCGATCCGGCCTGGACGGAGCAGGGGCGCAGAGAGTTCGCCGTTTGGAACCGCCTGCTCGATGAGCACCAAAAACCGACCAACGCGCCGCTGCCGACCTATGCGCAGGTGGTCGGCGTCGTCAACGCCAAGGCGGGCGACCGCGATCTCATGATCACCGCGGCCGGCGGCTTGCCGGGCGAGACGAGCAAGGGCTGGCGGGTCAAGGCGCCGGGCAGCTTCGACTGCGAGTTCGGCTTTTCCTGCATGGGCTACGAGGTGGCCGGCGGCTGGGGCGCGGCCATGGCGGACCCGACCCGCACGCCGATCGTCATGGTCGGCGACGGCTCCTACCTGATGATGAACTCCGACGTCTATTCATCCGTGCTCAGCGGGCACAAGATGATCGTCGTGGTCTGCGACAACGGCGGCTTCGCGGTCATCAACCGGCTGCAGAACTTCAAGGGCGGCGCATCCTTCAACAACCTGATCGCCGATTGCCGGGTGAAGGCGCCCTTCGCGGTCGACTTCGCCAAGCATGCGGAGTCCATGGGCGCCTATGCGCGGCATGCCGAAAGCCTCGCCGATCTCGAAGCGGCGATGGACTGGGCCAAGGAAACCGATCGCACGACGGTCATCTCGATCAAGACGGATGGCTTTGCCTGGGTGCCCGGCGACGCCGACTGGGACGTCGGCGTGCCCGAGGTGAGCGAGCGCGAGGCGGTGCGCACGGCGCGCAAGGATCACGACGCGATCCGTGCCAAGCAACGCGTGGGTGTCTGATCGGTGAAGGCGAAGCTCGGCATCGCGCCGATCGCCTGGTCGAACGACGACCTGCCGGAGCTCGGCGGCGATACGCCGCTCGAGACCTGCTTGAGCGAGGCAAAGGCGGCCGGCTACCTAGGCGTGGAGACCGGCGGAAAATTCCCGAGAACCGCCCCGGAGCTGCGCGCCGTCCTCGACGCGCATGGCCTGCAACTGGCTTCCGGCTGGTACTCGGGAACGCTGCTGGACACGGACCTGTCGGAAGAAAAGGACAGGGCCCGAGCCCAGCTCAGCCTGTTCCGCGAGCTCGGCGCCGCCTGCCTCGTCTACGGCGAGACCGCGGGCACGATCCAGAACCGGCGCGAAGCCCCGATCAGCGGGCGGCGGTGCCTGGACGACGA
>JAKSDN010001082.1 GCA_022360075.1 Kiloniellales bacterium
GACCTTCCAGCGGGTGACGCGACCATCGCGACGGTGACCGAGCAGCTCGTCGACATCGAGAACATCATCGGCACTTACGGGGACAACACGATCGTCGGAGACGACGGCGACAACCTGCTCGACGGCCTGTCCGAGACCGACACGATCTTCGGCGGCGGCGGCGACGATGTCCTGAAGAAGTACCACGGCTCTGGCACCTTCGATGGGGGCGCCGGCACGGACCGGGCGGACTTCAGCGACTCCACGGAGACCTGGACCGTGGATCTGTCTGCCGGTACGGCTTCCTATGGCACGCACTCGATCAGCCTCGCCAGCATCGAGAACGTCACCGGCTCCTGGGGCATCAATACGATCACCGGCGACGATGGTGACAACACACTGATCGCCTTCGACGGGGCGGACACCATCTTTGGCGGAGCCGGTGATGATCGCCTGTTCAAAGAAGATGGCTCCGGCTCGCTCGACGGCGGGGCGGGCAGCGACATACTCGACCTTAGTCTCTCGAATGACGGCTGGGCCATCGACCTTGTGGCCGGTACGGCGACCTATTCGACGAATCAGATCGATCTCGCGGGAATCGAGCATGTCGTCGGTTCGTGGGCCAGCAATACGATCACCGGCGACGATGGTGACAACACACTGGCCGGACTCACTGGCAGCGATACCATTTATGGCGGCGCTGGATCGGATCTGATTCAGAAGCAATCCGGGTCGGGCAGTCTGGACGGGGGATCTGGCACGGACACGCTGGATTTCAGCATCTCCAGCGATTCCTGGTCTGTCGACCTCGTGGCCGGCACGGCATCGATGGGCGCCGGCACGGTCCAGATTGCTGGCTTCGAGCACGTCACCGGTTCCTGGGGCGACAACACGATCACCGGTGATGAGGGCTCGAACGTTCTCGTCGGCCTCAACGGCGCCGATACGATCAACGGCGGCGCCGGTGACGATACGCTCTCGGGAGGAGACCAGAACGACGTTCTAAACGGCGGTTCAGGCGTCGATACCGCGCTTTTTGCAGCCGATCTGGTCGACTACTCCATCTCCTACAACGCCGGAACCGACAACTGGACGGTCGAGTATCTCCTGGGTGACGGGCTCGGTACGGATACCTTGACGGGAATCGAATATGCAAATTTCGACGACGCAAGAATTCGCCTAAATCATTCACCCCAAGTGGACAACGGCATAGCCGATCGCTCGGCCGCCACTGGGTTTGCATTCAACATGGCGATACCGCTGGGAGCCTTCACCGACAAGGATGCCGTCGACAGCCTCAGCTATAGCGTCGCGCTCTCCGATGGCAGCGCCCTACCATCCTGGTTGAGTTTCGATGGAACCATTCTGTCCGGCACGCCGGCACCGGGCGACATCGCGACGTTGACGGTTCGTGTTACTGCAACGGACACGGCGCGGGAGAGCGTCTACACGGACTTCCAGCTGGCGGTTATCGACGGCAGTCAGGTAACGACCGGCACCACAGGCAACGACACGATAACAGGGACCGCTGGTGCCGATATCATCGTGGGTGATGCGGGCGACGACAGCATCGATGGCGGCGACGGCGCCGACTCTCTGTTCGGCGGCGCCGGCAACGACACCCTGACGCCGGATTCCCAGACTGACTATCTGGATGGCGGCCCCGGCATCGACACTGCGGACTACAGCTATTCCGGGTCGGACTGGAGCTTCGACCTTGCAGCGGGTGTAGCGACCATCTCGACGGTGACCGAGCAGCTCGTCGACATCGAGAACATCATCGGCACTTACGGGGACAACACGATCGTCGGAGACGACGGCGACAACCTGCTCGACGGCCTGTCCGAGACCGACACGATCTTCGGCGGCGGCGGCGACGACATCCTGAAGAAGTATCACGGCTCCGGCACCTTCGATGGGGGCGCCGGCACGGACCGGGCGGACTTCAGCGACTCCACGGAGAACTGGACCGTGGATCTGTCTGCCGGGACGGCTTCCTATGGCACGCACTCGATCAGCCTCACCGGCATCGAGAACGTCACCGGCTCCTGGGGCATCAATACGATCACCGGCGACGATGGTGACAACACA
>JAKSDN010000933.1 GCA_022360075.1 Kiloniellales bacterium
GCTCGCGGGACCATCTAGCTGGAACAGCGCCAAGTCCTCTCCCAGCGCCTGATCGAAGTATTCGACCTCGCGGTAATCCGGCCAGGCCGTCGCGCTCAGTGGCGCATAGCTGTCGTAGTCGATCCAGACACCCGAAAGATCGACGCGCGGATGCTCGTGCACGAGCGTCTCGACACCGGTCTCCAGATCCAGTTGCACCAAGGCAATGCGGTCGCGGCCGCGGTTGGACATCGCCCAGACCGACTTGGCGCCGGCGGGCGGACGGCCCTGGCCCCAGAAGGACTCGTCGAATTCCCAATCGATCAGCAGGCGCCAGCCACCGTCTTCCGTCGGCACCTGGAGGCCGCGCCGTCCCTCGCCGAGGCGGCGAAAGCGGGCGATGATGTTGCCCTCCCGGTCGGTCATCCAGCCCTGGCCCCTGTCGTCGGTCTCGGCCAGGCGCCTCAGGTCGCCGCTCGCGAGATCGAGCTCGAAGAGATCGTGCAGCGAAGGGTCGCGGTCGTTGAGCCGCACCAGGGCGCGCGTCGGCTCCTCGCGGAAGCCTTGGTGCCACCAGACCGTCGCGCCTTCCAGCGGCGTCCGGTTGCGCGGCACGGGCGTCGGCTCGGCCGTGTCGAGCGTGTAGAGGTGGTAATTCTCGTCACCGTCGTTGTCCCAGTAGAAGACCAGGTGGCGGTTGTCGTAGGCCCAATAGGCCCGATAGACCGGCTTCTCCGCCTCGATGATCCGGGGCGCGCTACCGTCGAGCTCGCGCAGATGGAGCGTCGGTTTGCCGTCGACATAGGCGATCCAGACCAGCCGCCGCCCGTCCGGCGAGACCCGATAGTTCCAGCTCCGGCTCTGATCGGCGAAGAAGTCCTCCGCCGGGATCAGCGGTGGCAGCGCGGCGTCTTGCAGGCTCGGATGGGTCGCGGGGCGCTGTGCCAGCGCTGACGGGAGAAATCCGAGGCCGACGAAAAGCAGGACGATCGGAACGAAAACCGAAGAACGCGTGAGAGCGGTCAACATCGAGGGTCACCATTTGAGACGATCGGGCTTCGGCGGGCTTCGCTGGAGTGAACTACCGTTTGCTGTTGCCAATCAAGGGACAGGACTGTGACCGTGGAATGGCGGTCCTCTGCTTGGTCCGCTCCGCGGACGCCCCCTCCTCGATCCTCCCCCTCAAGGGGGGAGGAAGAACTCGGCGCCAAGTCTCTGATATCCCTCGCCCCTTGAGGGGGAGCGGCATAGTCGCGCGGCCGCAGGCCACCAGGGTAGGGGGCGTCCGCGAAGCGGACCAACAAAGAGAGGGCACACCCGAAACCTAATCCGCCAGGCTCTCGCGCTTCAGCGGCATGGTCATGCAGTGCACCCCGCCGCCGCCCTTGGTGAAAAGATCGAGCTCGGGATCGAACACCGCGAGGCCCTCGGCGCGCAGCCGCTCGTTGAGCTTGGCGTTGTGGCGCGGCGAGATCACGCGGTGGCCGCCGAGCGCCAGCAGGTTGCAGCCGAGCTGCATGGTCTCCTTGTAATGCACCGGCACCAAGCGGATGCCGTTGCCGCGCAGCCAGTCGGTCAGGCCATCGTCCATCACTTCGGTACAAGCCACGGCCAAACCCTCGGCGGCCATGCAGAACATCACGTCCAGATGCAGGAAGTGCTCGGCAAAGGGCTGCAAGCGGACCTCCCAGCCTTCGGCCTCGAACCAGCGCGCGAACTGCCGGGCGCCCGCCTCGTTGCTGCGGCCGCCGCTGTAGCCGATCAGCAGCAGGCCTGGGCGGATAATGTGGATGTCGCCGCCCTCGAGCGTGCCCGAGGTGCAGTAGCGCCAGACGCCCTCGCCCCGCTCCTGGTAGAACCGGATGACCGCGGCGTACTCGCCGCGCCGCTGCGGCTTGTGGAGCTGCGTGACCGCCGGGCCCCAGGGCGTCATCTGGCTCGAATCCCGGGTGTAGACCTGGTACTTCAGTTCGGCATCCGGCTCCAAGAAGTGGCAGGTGACCCCGGCCTGCTCGAGTGCGTCGACCATCTCGCCGTACTGCGCCTGCGCGGCCTGAAGGTCCAAGCGCAGGCCGCCGCTCAGGGTTGCCTCGGCCACGGCGTTCAGCGGCAGCCAGTCGTAGTGCTCGGGCGGGCAGAGCAGGACCTCCTGCAAGAGGCCGGTCTCGGAATCCATTGACCAGGTCATTCACGGCCCTTCATGTCAGACGGCTTCGGTAAAACCGGGTGAAGGTGGCACGGATGCGCCGGTACGAACAAGCTGGCGCCCGCGGCGCGGCGCCGGCTTTCATCCCGCGGTCTCAAGGGTGATACTATCGTCGAGCGGAATCGCGGAGACCTGAGCTGAGCGACATGAACCCCATCCACGTCATCGGCGGCGGCCTGGCCGGCAGCGAGGCGGCTTGGCAGATCGCGCGGGCGGGCGTGCCGGCGGTGCTGCACGAGATGCGGCCCGCGCGCGGCACTGAGGCGCACAAGACCGACGGCCTGGCCGAGCTGGTCTGCTCGAACTCCTTCCGCTCCGACGACGCCGAGGGCAACGCGGTCGGCCTGCTGCACGCGGAGATGCGCCGCCTCGGCTCGCTGATCCTGCGCGCGGGCGATGCCAACAAGCTGCCCGCCGGCGGTGCCCTGGCGGTGGACCGCGACGGCTTCTCGCAGGCAGTGACCGCGGCGCTGGAATCCGAGCCGCTGATCGAGATCCGGCGCGAAGAAGTCGGCGCCCTGCCGCCGGAGGCCTGGGACTCCGTGATCGTCGCCACCGGGCCCCTGACTTCGCCCGCCTTGAGCGAAGCGATCCTGGGTCTGACCGGCGAGGAGGCTCTAGCTTTCTTCGACGCCATCGCGCCGATCGTGCACCGCGAGACCATCGACTTCGAGACAGCCTGGTTCCAGTCGCGCTACGACAAGGTCGGACCCGGCGGCGACGGCAAGGACTACATCAACTGCCCGATGGACCAGGCCCAGTACGAGGCCTTCATCGATGCCCTGTTGGCCGGCGACAAAACCCAGTTCAAGGACTGGGAGAAATCCACGCCCTACTTCGAGGGCTGCCTGCCGATCGAGGTCATGGCGGAGCGCGGCCGCGAGACCCTGCGCTTCGGCCCCATGAAGCCGGTCGGCCTGAGCGACCCGCGCACAGGCACGCGGCCCCACGCCGTGGTCCAACTGCGCCAGGACAACGCGCTGGGCACGCTCTACAACATGGTCGGCTTCCAGACCAAGCTGAAGTACGGCGAGCAGGCGCGGATCTTTCGCAGCATCCCGGGCCTGGAGCGCGTGGAGTTCGCCAGGCTCGGCGGGCTGCATCGCAACACCTTTCTGAACGCGCCGCGCCTGCTCGACAGCAGCTTGCGCATGAAGGCCTGTCCGCGCCTGCGTTTTGCCGGCCAGATCACCGGGGTCGAGGGCTATGTCGAGTCCGCGGCGATCGGTCTGCTGTGCGGGCGCTTCGCCGCCGCCGAGCGGCGCGGCCTGGCGCCCTCGCTGCCGCCCGCCACGACGGCCCACGGCGCGCTGCTCGGCCACATAACCGGCGGCGCAGAGGCCGCCACCTTCCAGCCGATGAACGTCAACTTCGGGCTGTTCCCGCCGCTTTCGGAGGGCCGGCGGGTCAAGCGCCGCGAGCGCAAGCCGCTCATGGCCGCGCGCGCCCTGGCCGACCTGGAGGCCTGGCTCGGCGCGGAGATGCGCGCAGCGGAGTGACTCGACGATGACCATCAGCGACATCATCGGCCGGTTGAAGGAGAGCCTCGGCGCCCAGGCCGAGCGGCATCGCAACCGGCCGTTCCTGGAAGCGACCATGGCCGCCTGCGCCCTGGTCGCCTATGCCGACGAGACCGTGACTTTCTCCGAGCGCTCGCAGCTCGACCAGGCGCTCGAGCGCCTGACCCAACTCAAGATCTTCGATCCGCACGAGGGCGTGAACGTCTTCGACGAGACCATCGAGGCGCTCAAGGCCGATCCCGACGCCGGCAAGACGGCGGTGCTCGCGCGCGTGCGCCGCTTCGCCGACGATCCGGAGGCGGCGCGGCTCCTCGTGCGGGTTTGCCACGCTATCAGCTGGGCCGACGGCGACGTCAGCGCCGACGAGCGGGCGCGCATCGACGAGGTCTGCGCGACGCTGGGCCTCGCCTTCGAGGACTGCGTCGCGGCCTGAGGGTCTAAATCCTTACAGGAAAAGGGCACAAAGGGGCTTGGAGCGCTGGATGAAGCGCTTGCGTGCTTCGAGACGCGCTCTATCGAGCGCTCCTCAGCATGAGGTCCAATCTTCATGCCATCGAAGATCGATCCTCATGCTGAGAGCTTGTGAATATTTTGGCTCGAGCTTTCGGACGGTGCTGCATGATCATCCTGCGTCCTTCGAGACGCGCCCTGGAGGACGCTCCTCAGGATGAGGTAAGCCTTTGATGGCATTAAGAAATGTCCTCATCCTGAGGAGCCCGCCTTGGCGGGCGTCTCGAAGGACGCACGATTGCATTCCAGCCACACGTCAATTTTTTCACAAGCTCTGAGGAGCCCCGAAGGGGCGTCTCGAAGCACGCACGTCAGTGCTGCAGGCAAGGCCAGACAGTTCAGATGCCACGATTTGATCTGTTCTAGAATAATTCGTGTTCCTTGGTAATATATTATATCTCAAATGGAAATAATCTAGCTATGGATCAGTGCGCTCGAAAGGGAGCCGATCCATGTCTCGAAAGCGATCCTCTTCGCCGCCGCTGGGACCGCCCGAGTTCGAACGACGCCTCGTCGCAACGCTCACGTCGCGCCAGATGGAGGCCTACCTGCGCCGTGGCCACCACGAGCGGAGTATCGCTGTCTTGGGTCTGCTGAACCGCCTCGCGCGCTGGCTCAAGAGCCTTTTCCCGTCGGGCGAGCGGATCGACGTGCCGCCTGGAAAGCGCTCGCGCAGCCTGCGCTGATCCTGGAACAGCGTTGAAGGCTGGCCGGCAATCGCCGGCCGGCTATAATTCTGCCAGCGGGTCACCTGAGATCGGCGGCCCCCATCGACAAAATGCGGATTCAGGGGAATGGCATGGCTCATCGACTGCTCACGGCTTTCGCCGCCGTCTTGGTCTTCAGCGCGCCGGCACTCGCCGGTGAAACGCCCTCGCCTGCCGGCGCCAAGGTCTATTTCATCTCGCCGAGCGACGGCGCCACGGTCGACAGTCCGGTGACGGTCCAATTCGGTCTCAAGGGCATGGGCGTGGCCCCGGCCGGGACCGAGAAGGAGAAGACCGGCCACCATCATCTGATCATCAACGCCGAGCTGCCGTCTATGGACGATCCGATCCCCGCCGACGACAACTACCGGCATTTCGGCGGCGGACAGACGGAAGTCTCGGTCGAGCTGCCCGCGGGCACGCATACGCTGCAGCTCCTGCTCGGCGACCAGAACCATATCCCGCACGATCCGCCGGTCATGTCGGAGCGGATCACGATTACCGTGCAGTGAGCGGCCGAGCGGCGCCGGGTCAGTAGCGGCCCAGGAGCGAGGCCAGCGTCAGGCGCCAGGCGGCGGTCGTGAGCTGGGTTTGCACCAGGGGCTCGAAGGGATCGTGCCCCGCCTGCGCCAGGCGAACGAGGTAGCGGCGCGCGAGGACCGAGAGCAGCAGCGGCGAGCGTGCCTGCCTCGGCACCGCGCCACTCAGCCTTCGGGCACGCTCGAGGTGCCTGGCGGCCGCGTGGGCCACGACGGCCGCGACCCGCGACAGCGCCGGCGAGGTCTTCATCTCGAAGAGATCGCCAAGGTCGAGCCCCTCGGCCGCGGTCAAGTCCCGGGGCAGGTAGAGGCGCTTCTGCAAAGCGTGAAACGGCACCGCCCGGAGCAGCCCGGTCAAGGCCCAGGCGATGCCGAGGTGGCGGGCGACGGCTTGGCATTCTTCGTCCTCGCCGTCGCGCTTCATCAACATCCCCAAGGCGAGCGATAGCAGCGTGCCCGCGGTCGCCTCGGCATAGGCCTCCAATCCAGCGAGGTCGGCCGGCGGCTCCGGCTCCAAATCGGCCTCGCGGGCATCGATCAGCCGCTCGAACAGCGGCGGCGGCAGGCCTCCCGCCTCGATTGCGGCGGCCAGCGGCTCGACCACTTCGTGGCGTCGCGGCCGGCCGGCGAAGATCTCGGCCAGGCATTCCCGCCACCATTGCAAGCGGATCTGGCCCAGCATGGGCTCGCTCACCGACTCCGCGGTGCGCGCGACTTCGAGGTTGAAGGCGTAGAGCGCGAAGAGATGCTCGCGCATGCCGGCCGGGGCGAAGAGGCAGGTCAGGAAGCGGTCGTGATCGTGCCGGCGCACCTGCGCGGCGCAGTAGGAGAGCTCTTCGCGGGCCATGATCGGGTCCAAGAGAAGGCACGGCGAACGCGCCCGACTATAGGCAGTGGCGGAGGCCGAGCCAAACGCTTGCAATGGCTTGGCAAGGCACCGGCGAGGACCTAAGTTGTTTGTGGCCGAGACCGCTGGAATCGCACGGCGGAGGTGAGATCCTTGCGGCCTCCAGGGCTACTCCAAGGGGGACAACAGACCGCGGCGGCGGTCGAGGTACGAGAGATCGAGAGGGGTTGAGGCATGGCTGCCATACTGACAGACCTGAACAGAACCGTGACCGCGGGCATCGTCCTGGCGGTCGTCCTGCTGCTGCTCTACATTGGAACCCAGGGCTTCGTGAATTCCGACTTCTGGCCGTTCCTGTTCCGCTGGCTGCATGTCCTCAGCGGCGTCATGTGGATCGGCCTGCTCTGGTATTTCAACTTCGTCCAGATCCCCAACATGCCGAAGATCCCCGACGAGCAGAAGCCGGCCATCGGCAAGGTGATCGCGCCGGCCGCCCTCTGGTGGTTCCGCTGGGGCGCCATGGCGACGATCGTCACCGGCCTGATCCTGGCCATGCTGAACGGCTACCTCGTCGAGGCGGTCCTGCTCGGCCTGACCGACGGCGTGCCCAAGCACACCGCGATCGGCATCGGCATGTGGCTCGGCACCATCATGTGGTTCAACGTCTGGTTCGTGATCTGGCCGAACCAGAAAAGGGCGCTCGGGATCGTCGAGGCCGACGCCGACACCAAGGCTAAGTCGGCGCGCACCGCGATGCTGTTCTCGCGCACGAACACCATGCTGTCGATCCCGATGCTCTTCGCCATGGTATCGGCGCAGAACATCTACTGATCGAGGCGGAGACCGACCAATGCAAACGGGGCCCATCTGGGCCCCGTTTTGTTTTATGGTTTCGGAACGGCCCTCGAGTCGCTCGCATCGCCCGCCGATTCCATAGAACCGTGGGTCGTTGATACGGACCTTTGCGGCTCCGTGCGTGCCGAGCCCAATCCCCTCAAGCTGAGCTTGGCGAAGTAAGAGGATTGCTCGGTGCGATGGGCAAAGCCGGAGCGATCCAGAGCGCCGCTCGGTTCGTGGCCGAACCCTTCGACAGGCTCAGGATGAGGAGGACGGGACGTTCCGAACGCCAAATGAAACGCATGAGAGCAAAAAATGGGGCAAGATCAGTCCCCCTGGTGCAACGTGGAAGCAGATCGCCATCGCGAGCGACCCGAAGCACTCCAGCTTCTCTCCCCGGTACATGCGATTGCGGGCACGAACTGGATTGCTTCGCTCCGCTCGCAATGACAGGACCGGTTCCTCGGGTGCGCTCCCTCACGCCACCGCAATCAAGGCCGCGCCCACCCGGCGCTCCTCGGCTAGGAGCACGTTGTAGGTGCGGCAGGCGGCGCCGGTGTCCATCGGCTCGAGGGCGATGCCGTGCTGGCGCAGGCCGTCGCGCAAGGCCGTAGGCATCATCGCCATCTTGGGGCCGCAGCCCAGCAGGAGCACCGCGATCGCCTCGCTCTCGTCGGCGAACAGCGGCGCCAGGCTTTCCAGCGTCACTTCGGCAAGCGCCGTCACCGGCCAGGCGCGCGTGCGCTCCGGCAGGACCAGCACCGAGCCCTCGTAGAGCGTGCCGCTGACCCGGAAGCGACCGCCGCCGTAGCTCTCAACGACCTGACGATCGCCGGGAAGAAGGGGTGTCACGTCCATCTGGGCTCGCTCGGTCGTCGGCCGGGGTTGGCCGGCCATCCTTGGGGTCGGGCCGGGGGGGCGGGCCGGGGGGTCGGATCGGGCTTCAGGCCTTCTCCGGCGCCGCCTTCTGCTCCTCGTCCTCTTCCTGCGACATAGCCGAGGTGCGCAGGTTCATGCGCATCAGCAAGGGCACCGCGAGGCCGACCGAGGAATAGGTGCCGATCACCACGCCCCAAATGAGACCCGCGACGAAGCCCCGAATCACCTCGCCGCCGAACAGGAACAGCGAGATCAGCGCCAGGAGCGTGGTCACGGAGGTCAACAGCGTGCGGGTCAGCGTGCCGTTGATCGCCATGTTCAGGAGCTGCGTGATCGGCAGCTTCTTGTATTTGCGCAGAGTCTCGCGCACGCGGTCGAACAGCACGACGGTGTCGTTGATCGAGTAGCCGGCGATGGTCAGCACCGCCGCCAGGGTGGCCAGGTTGAACTCGATCTGGGTCAGGGCATAGAAGCCGATCGTCGCGACCACGTCGTGAATCAGCGCGATCAGCGCGGCGGCACCGAACTGCCATTCGAAGCGGAACCAGATGTAGACGCCGATCGCGGCCAACGCGAGCACGGTCGCAAGCAGGCCCGCGCGCTTCAGCTCGCCGCCCACCTTCGGGCCGACGAACTCGGTGCGCCGATACTCGACGACCTGGCTCCCGAGCGCCTCCTTGACGATCTGGATCGCCTTGATCTGCTCCGCCTCGTCGCCTTCCTGACGCTGGACGTTGATCAGCACGTCGGTCGGCTGGCCGAACTCCTGCAGCGTCACCTCGCCGAGAGCGAGGCCGCCCAGGGTCGAGCGCAGCTCGGCCAGATCGGCGGGGCCGTCGGTGCGCGCCTCGATCAGGATGCCGCCACGGAAGTCGACGCCGAAGTTGAGACCCTGAACGAAGAACAGGCCGATCGAGCCGACGAACAGGATGACGGAGAAGACCGCGAAGACGTTTCGCCGACTGAGGAAGTCGATCTTCGGCTGGGTCGGGATGTATTTGATCAGCGTGAACATCGACGCCCTCTCAGATCGGCAGAGCCTGGGGGCGCCGCTGGCGCAGCCAGGTCACGACCATCAAGCGGGTCAGCATGATCGCGGTGAACATCGAGGTGACGAGGCCGATGGCGAGCGTCACGGCGAAGCCTTTGATCGGGCCGGAGCCGAAGGAGAACAGCAGAATGGCCGCGATCAGGGTCGTCAGGTTCGAATCGATGATGGTTGTCAGGGCACGCCGGTAGCCGGCGTCGATCGCGGTGACCGGTCCGCGGCCGTTGCGGGTCTCCTCGCGGATGCGCTCGAAGATCAGCACGTTGGCATCGACCGCCATGCCGATGGTGAGCACGATGCCGGCGATGCCCGGCAGGGTGAGCGTGGCTTGGAGGACCGACAGCGCGCCCATGATCAGGACCAGATTGGCCAAGAGCGCGCAGGCCGCCAGCAGGCCGAAGAGGCCGTAGGCCGCCGACATGAAGACGATCACGAAGACCAACCCGAGGATGCTGGCGATCTTGCCGGCGGCGATCGAGTCCGCCCCGAGGCCCGGGCCCACGGTGCGCTCCTCGAGGAAGGTGAGCGGCGCCGGCAGGGCGCCCGCGCGCAGCAGCAGCGACAGGTCCTGAACCTCTTCGACGGTGAAGGTGCCGCTGATGATTCCAGTGCCGCCGAGGATCGCCTCGCGGATCACCGGCGCGCTGATCACCCTATCGTCGAGCACGATGGCGAAGAGCCGCCCGACGTTGTCGCGCGTGGCCTCGCCGAACTTCTTGGCGCCCAGCGAGTCGAAGCGGAAAGAGAC
>JAKSDN010000595.1 GCA_022360075.1 Kiloniellales bacterium
CGATCGCCTATGGCAGTGCCCTGCCGGTCAACGACTACGACAACAATATCTCGACTCTCACCGCCAACGTGTTGCGGCGCTTCATGGACGAGACTCCCTTTTAGGCTGCTTTGCACCAGCTTGGATCTTCGCGCCGCCGCGTGGGGAAGCCCTGCTGATGTCAACGATTGCGGGCCGAAGCTGCTTCGCCCGCTTCCTGGTCATGGCGATCTAATCGACTTCGAAACTTCCAAACTCCCCTCGGAAGCTAGCTCGCTCCGTATCGTTCAAGCGCCGTCCGATCGAGGTCTATGCCGAGCCCCGGCCTTTCCGGCGGTCGGCATCCGCCTTCCGTCACGGTCCAGGGATCGCCGCCTCGATGCCGCCGATAGCGTGCAGGTCGATGACGACGGAGTCGATGGCAGGGTAGGCCGCCAGCGCATCCAGCATGGTGCAGTGGGTTGATACCGGAATGCCGAAGTCGTCTCGTAGGCGCGCCGTTTCGGACAGGCTCGCAACCGGCTCTTCGATGTTTGCCAGGTTTGCCGTTTTCGTCTCGGCGATAAACCGCCGTGCCTGTTCGCGGTCTTAACTCATGTTGGCGTCGACTGCGATCTCCACCTCGGGGCCAACGGCCTCTCGGACGTTGTGGACAGTTCTGATGTCGCAGTCCACCGACGGCAAGCGGGCGACCTTGAACTCGAAGAGAGAGGCACCCGTCTCGAGTCTGCCTGCTGTCTGGCTGGGCCGCCGAGGAGGCGAAAGACCGGCAACCCGGCGGCCTTGCCTGCAAGGTCCCACAACGCCAGCTCGACTCCGGAATATGCCGTTAGCTCCTTAAACGCTCCGGAAAGCCGTGATCGAAGCACATCAGCCACTTACACACCTAATCAGGCAGTCTCTGGACTTCGCCACCGCCCCCTCCCGTCGTCGGAACGGCTGATGTTGGTTTTCAGCTCGATTGTTGAGCCATCGTCCGCACTCGTGACGTTCCACCATCCCTATGGCCTTCATTACGGCGTGATAGGACCGAAAACGATCAGTCACTAACGACATCGGTCTGCCGTAGCGCTTCATTGCACGCTTCAGAAACTTCAGCACAGCCTCGCGGTCGCGCCGTTTCGTGGCAGATGTCGATGCCGCGCTCATGCAGCAGATCCTCGACCTGGCGCGACGAAAAGCGGATAACGGACGCGGACGTGCATCATCACCGCGAAGCGGATCACATCGGGCAAGTTGTTGAAGTAGCGGAAGGGACGGCGCTTCACAGGAGGCTACGGAGTGGCCCGCGCCGGCTCAAGCCCATTTGCTCTGACAGTGCCGACAGACTTCATCTGACACTCCCGTCTTGACCCGGAAGAGGGGAGAGAGAAATCCAGACTAGATCCGCCCGACCGCCTTGTCTGGGTGCCCTCCTGCCCAGGTGGCGCAGCGCTGAATGATGCGCCTGTGGACCTCGTGCTCGAGTGACGCGCGATCATGGCCAAGAGCGTCGAAAGAGACTCGGCCACGCCCAAACCGGTGTGCCCAAAGCACGGGCTCCTCAGCGCCCCGCGACCCCGCGCGCGCCGTGATCAGTGGTTTGACGCCTTCGGCAATGGACAAGCCGCTGTAGACCTCGTCGATCAAATCGAACCTGGGCAGACCGCTCGTCAGCGGGTGCTCCCAATCGGTGGGCGATGCGGCAACGGGACCCAGCGGCGGATGAAAGGACTGGCCCCACACCCAGACACCACCGAGTAAATCCCGCCACTCTGCCCAATCATCGAAACACAAGCACGCGGTATGAAGGCCGAACAGCCCGCCTCCGGCATCGACGAAGCCGCGTAAGGCGCTCCGAGCCGCGTGCGACATGCGGTAGGCCCAAGCGTCGCGATAAGGCGCGTACTTAGGATCTCCCTCCATTCGCCAACGCAGGGCCATCACCGTGACGAGGTCGAAGGAGCCCGCGGCCAGGCTGCGGATTCCGGCATCAATATCCATTGTGCTTTCCGACCGGATTCCGACCTCGGACAGCAGATCGATCAAAGCGGCTGTGTTGTCGTCGAAGTCGTGGCGGATGCCGCCGGTCAGCACCAGGTTTTGCACCGCCTAGCGCTCCGCTTCGGTCGGCGCCTTGCGCGGCAACTGGTTTTTCAGGCTGCAGAACACGCCGCCATCGA
>JAKSDN010001275.1 GCA_022360075.1 Kiloniellales bacterium
CTTTTTCGGTGTCAACTTCCGGAACTGGAACATCGACATCGAGGGCGTGCAGGACGTCGCCGGCGGGCATGGCGGCTATCTCTTCGAGTTCGGCGTGGGGCACACCTTCATGCTGGCCGAAGGCCTCTCCTGGAACCTGGGCCTGGACTGGTCCTACGCCAGCGAGGACTACATGGACGAGTTCTTCGGCATCGGTCCGGTCGCCGCCGCGCGCAGCGGCCTGCCGCGCTTCAGCGCCAGCGACGGCTTCAAGGACTTCGGCACCACCTCGGTCCTGAACTACCGCATCACGGAGTCCTGGGGTGCGACCGCCATTTTCTCCTATTCGCGCCTGATCGAGGACGCCGCCGACAGCCCGGTCACCGACATCGAGGGCTCTCCCAACCAGTTCTTCGGCGGGATCATCGGCAGCTACAGCTTCTAGGCCCGTATCCGGCCCCAGGACGGGCGTAGGGGCGACGCGGCGCATCGATTCCGGCCGCCCTCGGCCCTTTGACATGCATCAAGGCCCTTCTGGAGGGCGCCATCTAGCGTGATCTGCCGGCTTGTCCGACAGGCCCTGGCAAGACGGGAGATCCGCGCATGGCATCGGCGGTCCAGACCATCCGCTTCGAGCATTTCAACATTGCGAGCGTGCTCAGCGCCTTGAGCTTTCTGCTAGACGAGATCCGGGGCGGCCGCCTGGAGCCGGATTTCGAGCTGCTGTCCTGCATCGTCACCTATCTGGAGCGCTATCCGGAGGTCTTCCACCATCCCAAGGAGGAGGACTATCTGTTCAAGGCCATGCGCCGCCGCGACCCGGCAATCGGCCGGGTGCTCGACCTGGTCCACGACGAGCACGTGCGCGGCGGCCAGATGCTGGCGGCGCTGCGGGCGGCGCTCGAGCGCTATCAGCGCGACCCCAGCGGCTTCTCGGCGTTCAACGCGGCGGCCTCGGACTACATCGCCTTCGAGCGCCGGCACATGGCGCGCGAGGAGCGCGAGCTGCTGCCCCAGGCGATGCGGATCCTGCACGAGGAGGACTGGGCGGAGATCGACGCCGCCTTCGCCAGCAACGAGGATCCGCTGTTCGGCCGCAACCGGCGGCGGGACTTCCAGCGCTTGGTCGAGCATATCCTCGAGCTCGCCCCCTCGCCGCTCGGCTTCAAGACTCGCGAGGCCGTGGGCTAACCGCAGCCGACGCCGACCCTGGATGCGTGCTTGCGGGCGGAGACGAAGCGTCCCGTCGCGACCAGGCCCAGCCCGGCGAGCGGCAGGGAGGCGATGAAGACCGCCGAGGCGACGGTGAGAAGCGTGCTCCGCTCCGCGCTCTCGGCGAAGCCGGCGGCATTCGCGACGATGCCGATATAGGCCGCGCCCAAGGCGAAACCGAGGCGCTGCACCGTCGGGATCGCGCTGGAGATCCGCTCCGTCTCGGTGGCGGGAGCGAGGCCGGTCGCGCGCCGCAGGATGAAGGTCCAGCACAGGCCGAAGCCGCCGCCTTCCATGACGGCAAAGACGGCGATCAGCCAGATCGGCCCGTTCGGCACGGCGTAGGCGAAGCCGACGATGCTGGCGGTGACCATGACCATGCCCGCTGCGATGTACCTCGGATCATGGCGCTCCGGTGCCCCGGACACGAGAACCGCGAAGATCGTCCAGCCGATCGACGAACAAGCGACGAGGTAGCCCGCGACCAGCGCCGAGGTGCCGTGCAGGATCGTCACGAGAAGAGGCCCATAGGCCGTGATGGCGATCGTCGCGATCGAGAAGCACAGGATCATCGCCAGGGCCGATCCAGTGGTGGTCCGCAGGCTGAAGGGGTTGGAGGGCAGAAGGCGGCTTTCCGGCCTATGCGCATCCAGACGCAAAAAGACGATCAGGCAGGCGATGCCGGCGAGCACGAAAGCCGCCGTTTGCAGCGGCACGACCTCGATGCCGCCGTAGGCGATGAGCACGACGCCGGCCGAAAGCAATACGAGCCGTCGGATCGGAAAGGCACCGACGCTCTCGGCTTGTGTCCGCCTGGTCTCGAGGCGTGCGCCGAGCGCGATCCAGGCGGTGAGCGCCACGGCCTGCAAGGCGAAGAACCAGAAACCGTTGCGCCAGGTCGCGAACTCGACGAAAAGCCCGCCGACGAGGGGACCGAGAAAGGCCGAGACACCCCACAGGGTGGAGATCGCCGCCATGGCGCGCGGCATGAGGCGCTGCGGGAACAACAGGCTGACGGCGACGAACGACAGCGCCATCAGGCCGCCGCCGCCGAGGCCCTGTAGCACCCGGCCGGCGAGCACCACCCACATGGCCGGCGCCACCGCGCTGATCGCGCAGCCAAGGGCGAAAATGATGGCCGCCGCAGCCATCGGCAGCCGCACGCCATGGCGTAGCGCGAGCAGGCCGCTTGCCGCCCCCGCGGCGATCGAGCCGATCTCGTAAAGCGCGATGGTCCAGGCCACCAGCGCGTGCCCGCCGATCTCCGCGACCATCGCCGGCAACATCGTTGCGACCAGCAGGCTGTCGGCGGCGTGCAGCCAGACGCCCAGGCAAACCAGCGCCAGGGCGGCGCCATAACGCCGGGTCAGGATCTCGCGCCAACGGACTGGGCCGTCCTCGGGATCGTCCGCCATATCGAATTCACATAATTTATAAAGATATCTCTTTTATAAAAGCATAAGCTTTATAAATTGGCAAGGCGGCATCGGTGCGATCCGAGCGATTGAGGTGCTTCTATAAGGGGGAGGGAGAGTACGGTATTGAACGAGCTTACCTTTTTCCCTCCCCCCTTGAGGGGGAGGGTTAGGGTGGGGGGCGTCCGCGGAGCGGACCAAAAAGCAAAGCAAGCTTTCCGTCTCCATGAAAACCGGCTCAATACCAGGCTCGTCCAACCTGACGTAAGAGATGTGTGCAGCCCGTAGGGCCGAAGGGGAGGAAGGGATCGGCCGGATTTTCGCACATCGACGGCGCGCTATCGCTATCCGGTCACGACAGCCGCGTGCGGTTGGCGCTGTAGGCGCCGTAGAGGGCGACGAAGAAGGGCACGCAGTAGGTCAGCAGCAGCTTGGGCCATTGGATCTCGCCCATGCCCAGGATCGCGTCGCCCTGGTTGATCAGGTTGAGCAGGCTGCCGACCACCAGGGCCACCATGATGGCGTTGCGCAAGTTGGGCCATTGAAGGGTCTGCGCCAATGCGCCGGAATTCTGCCGTTCTGCCATCACGGTCCTTTCGACGTCTCAAGCCTTTCGGGTCTCGATGATAGGGGGCCTGGGCGCCGTCGAACATAGGCCAGAGCGCCGCTCTCGGCGACGTGACCGCCGGCCTGACCCGAAGGCCTCGTCACCCAGCCTTGCGGCGCTTGAACTCGTCCAGGCGCTGCTCGGCGACGCTTTCGATCCGCGCCTTCAGGCCGGGGTCGCTGCGCAGCAGGCGCTGGAAGTCGCGGCGGTCGAGCACCAACAGGTGGCAGTAGCCGAGCGCGCGGACGTCGGCGGTGCGCGGCCGCGCGGTCATGAGCGCGAGCTCGCCGAAGAAATCGCCGGGGCCGAGGGGCACGACCCCGTTGGGCAGCAGCACCTCGACGCGGCCGGAGGCGATGAAGTACATGGCCGAGCCGCGCCGGCCGCTGCGCACGATCAGCTCCTGCGGCATCGCCAGGCGCGGCCGCAACAATTGCGCGATGTAGCGCAGACGCTCGGGCTCCAGACCCTCGAAGGCGCTGACCCGCTTGATCATCTCCATTAGCGCCAGCCCGAGGTCGAGCGGCGGCCTTCGGGCCAGGTCCTGCCGGCGCGCGGATAGCTCGCGCTGCAGATCGTTGAAGACCTCGCGGCTGATCAGCGACTCCTCGAGCTTGCGCCGATACTCGTTGTCCTCGAAGCGCAGCTCGGCGCGCGCCAGGTAATGGGTGCGCAGGCTCTCGGCAAAGGCCGGGTATTGCAGCTCGATGGCCGAGAGCGCGTCGCCGACCAGCTCCAGGCGCCGCCCGAGCAGCTCGGCGACGGCGCCGCTCGTTGCGGTCCCAAGGAGCGGCCGCAGGGCGCGCCGGTTGAAGCGGCGCAGCTCGCGGATCACCAGCTCCGTGGCCAGCAGGGTATCGAAGCGCTCGGCGATGCTGCGCGCCAGCGGGTTGGCGTAGCCGAAGCGGCGGTGCAGCCAGAGCGCCAGACGCGAGGCGGGCGTGAGCCGGACATCTTCGGCGCTGGCCTCCTGATAGCCCTCGACGCCGGCGGTCTTGACCCGGTCGATCAGGCGGTCCGAGGCCGCGACGCGCAGACTCGCGATCCGCCGCGACAGAGTCGCGTTGCTGAAGTGCGAGAGGTAGAGCTCCTTCTCGCGGTTCGCCAGGGTGAGCAGGCCGACGCGAAGCCGGGCTTCCTTCGGCAGGCTGGCGTGGGCGGCCTCGCTCGCGTCTTCCGCATCGCCCGCATCGGTCGGCTTCTTGTCGATCGCGTCCTCGTCGGGCTCCGGGGCGACCCGCATGACCAGTTCCGGCGCGAAGCCATAGTCGCGCGCGACCTCGCCGATCTGCTCGCGGATCTGCGAGCGGGACAGCGCCATGACCCGGTTGCGCAGGGCGAGCTCGGTGGCGCTCAGCTTGTCCACGCCGAGCAGCTTGAGCAGTGGCCGCAGCGTCGGCGCGCCGATGAAGAGCGTGAAGAGCACATAGCCGATCGCGAGCACGGCGACGAAGTTCTGAACCGTGGGGGGCACGAACTCGTTCTGGCTGACCGAGAGCGCCAGCACCATGGTCACGGCACCGCGCAGGCCGCCCCAGAGGATCACCGCCTGAAAGCGCGGCTCGACCGGCTGTGTCAGGCGCAGCACCGAGAGGAACGGCAGGAGTCCGTAGAGCACGGCGGCGCGCGCCGCGAGCGTGCTGACCACGAGCACGGCGAGCAGGGCGATCTCGGCCGGCCCCGCCTCCGGCACCACGCGCGTCGCCAGCACGGCCGTCAGCAGGAAGATCAGCGAGTTGGCCCAGAACTCGAGCTGATGCCAGGTCTGTACCAGCGGCTCCCAGGAGCCGGCGCGCAGGCTCGTGCGGCCGTAGACCGCGAAGGTGAGGGCGGCCGTCACCACGGCGATCACGCCGGAGACGTCCAGGTAGGTCTCGGCGACGATGTAGGTGAGATAGGCCAGGCTCACGGTCACGGTGATCTCGGCGACGGCGGTGTTGCGCAGGCGGTTGAGCAGCGCGCAGGCGCCGCGCGACATGACGTAGCCGACCGCCAGGCCGCCCGCGAAGTCGGTCAGGAAGACCAGAACGCCGGTCGTCACCTCGAGCTGGTGAAAGCCGACCAGCACCTCGAGCAGCAGCGTGAAGATCGCGATCGCCGCGGCGTCGTTGAACAGGCTTTCGCCCGCGACCAATGTGGTCAGGCGGCGCGGCGCGCCCAGGTCGCGGAAGATCGAGATGACCGCCGCCGGATCGGTTGTGGCGACGATCGCGCCGAGCAGCAGGCAGGCGATCAGGCCGAACTCGGTGATGGCGTTGAGCGCGTAGCCGACGGCCGCGGTCGAGACCACGACCGCGATCACGGCCAGCAGCAGCACGGCGGCGAACTCGTC
>JAKSDN010000759.1 GCA_022360075.1 Kiloniellales bacterium
CCTGCTCGGCTTCGCCGTTCTCCTGGCGCTGATCTTCCTGCGCGTGCCGATCGCCTTCGCCATGGCACTGGTCGGCGGCATCGGTTTCGCGCTGCTGCGCGATCCCTTCGCCGCCTTCTCGATGATCGGCCAGACCGCCTTCGACAAGGGCCTGTCCTATTCGCTCTCCGTCGTGCCGCTGTTCATCCTGATGGGCAACCTGATCACCCTGGCGGGCGTCTCCGACGATCTCTACCGCGCCGCCTATGCCGTGCTCGGCCGCTTTCGCGGCGGCCTCGCCATGGCTTCTGTGACGGCCTGCGGCGGTTTCAGCGCGGTCTGCGGCTCCTCGCTCGCGACGGCCGCGACCATGTCCAAGGTCGCCATGCCCTCGATGCGCCAGTTCGGCTACGCCGACAGCTTGGCGACCGGCTCGATCGCGGCCGGCGGCACGCTCGGCATCCTGATTCCGCCCAGCGTGATCATGGTGGTCTACGGCCTGTTGACCGAGGCCGACATCGGCAAGCTCTTTATCGCCGGCATCCTGCCGGGCCTGCTGGGCATCCTGTTCTACGCCCTGGCGGTGGCGGTCGCGACCTGGCTCCGGCCGGAGAGCGGCCCGGCCGGCGAGCGCCTGGGCCTGCGCGAGACCCTGTCAGCACTCAAGGGCATCCTCGAGGTCACGATCCTCTTCCTGGTGATCATGGGCGGCATCTACGGCGGCCTCTTCACCCCGACCGAGGCCGCCGGCATCGGCGCCGCGGCCTCCCTGGTCATCGTGCTCGCCCACCGCCGGCTCACCTGGGCCGGGCTCTCGCGCGCGCTGCTGGAAAGCGTGCGCACGACGGCCATGATCTTCGCCGTCATCATCGGCGCGGAGATCTTCACCAACTTCGTCAACCTGGCCGGCCTACCCGATGCGATCGCCGAGTTCATCGCCGATCTCGATGCCGACACCCTGCTGGTGCTGCTGGCGATCGTGGTGATCTACCTCCTGCTCGGCTGCGTGCTCGAAAGCCGGTCGATGATCCTGCTGACCGTGCCGGTGTTCTATCCGCTGATGTACGAGCTCGAGTTCGCGAGCGCGCTGTTGCAGGACCCGGAGCTGGCAATCATCTGGTTCGGCATCGTCGTGCTGGTGGTCACCGAGATCAGCCTGATCACCCCGCCGATCGGTCTCAACGTCTTCGTGCTGCGCTCGGTGGTGCAGGACGTCGATCTAAAAACCATCTTCAAGGGCGTGACGCCCTTCTGGATTGCCGACATCCTGCGATTGGCGCTGCTGATGGCCGTGCCGGGGATCTCGCTCTGGCTCGTGGCGGCGATGGGTTGAGTCATCGCAAAGAGCGAGCCGCACGTCGTCGGACAATGAGAATCCGGACCTCCCCCTCATTCACTGTCACCCTCGGGCTTGACCCGAGGGTCCATCGGGGTCCGAGACTCGGACGTCGATGGATTGCCGGGAGCGCGAAGCGCTCGGGCTTCGCCCGCCCGGCAATGACAATTTGGGAGTGGATGGGGGTAGATAGTGAATGAGAGGCTGTTGAAGGGTGAACAGTCTATTCAAGTCGTAAGCGGCGCGCCCATCCTTAGTATCCCCCTAGGATTTCCCGGCCACCTTGCACTAGGATGCCGCGGTTCCGCGGGGAGAGCCGATGCAGCGCTTGTCCGAATTGATCAGAAGCCACGAGGCCTGGCTGACCGCGCGCGTCGTCGCCTACGCCAAGGAGCACCACTACGTCACCTACTCCTCGACGCTCGAGGCGGCCTGGCGCGAGTCGATCCGCGGTCTGTCGGCGCCGCTGCTGGCGACGCTGGAGCGCCAGGAAGACTGCCCGCAACTGCCCATCGACGCCGACTACGAGAACGATCCGATCGCCTCGTTCGGCGTGGAAGAGGCGCGGCAGCACCTGGCCCGCGGCGTCACGCTGGGGCTCTACCTCGGCCTGATGAAGTACTACCGCCGCGCCTACGTCGACCTCGTCCGGCAGGCCGGTTTCGCGCGCGAGGACGAAGAGAGCTATCGCACCTTCCTGGAAAGCTTCTTCGATCACATCGAGCTCGGGCTCTGCACCGAATGGGCGCGGCTGACCGAATCCGAGAAGCTGGCCGAGGTGCAAGCCCGCAACCGCGCCCTGACCAACGAGAAGAACAAGTACCTCACGATCTTCGAGAGCCTGAACGAACCGGTGGTGCTGATCGCCGAGGACGGCGAGATCGAGAACATGAACCTGGCGGCTTCGTCGCTGTTCTCCGGCACGGCGACACCCGGCGCCCTGTACTACGGCAAGGCGGACATCACGCAGATCGAGGCGCAGCTCCGCGCGCTCGCCGAGGATGGCAACGGGCCGGTCGAGTTCGACGCTGAGCTGCAAACCAAGGAGGGGCCGCGGCACTTCAAGGTCAAAAGCCAGCGCATGCTCGACGTCAGCGAGAAGTACGCAGGGCGCGTGCTGATCCTGAACGACGTCACCCCCTACCGGCAGGCCAAGGAACAGGCCGAACAGGCGAACAGCGCCAAGTCCGCCTTCCTGGCGACCGTCAGCCACGAGATCCGCACGCCGCTGCACGGCATCCTCGGGACCGCGCGCCTGCTGCGCGACGGCGGTCTTTCGGAAGAGCAGCGCGGCTATCTCGACGCCATCGCTGCCTCGGGCGAGGTCCTTTTGGCGCTGCTCAACGACGTGCTCGACTATTCCAAGATCGAGGCCGGCGTCCTCGAGCTCGACCTCGTCGAGTTCTCGTTGCGCGACCTGATCGAAAGAAGCGCCGCGCTGATGGCACCCACCGCGAACGAGCAGGGCCTGGCGCTCTCGCTCGACATCGCGCCCGATTGCCCCGAGATCGTGGCCGGCGATGCCGGCAAGCTGCGCCAGGTGCTGCTCAACCTGCTCGACAACGCCATCAAGTTCACGGACGAGGGCGCGGTCACGCTCCGCGTCCGGCCCGAGCGAGACGCCGCCGAGGATGAGCCGAGCCTCCGCTTCGAGATCGAGGACAGCGGGATCGGCGTCGCCGAAGCCGACCGGCCCAAGCTGTTCGAGCCTTTTTTTAGGACGGAGACCGCTCGGCCCGGTAACCAGGGTGGCAGCGGCCTTGGCCTGGCGATCTGCCGGCGCTTGGTCACGACACTCGGCGGCGAGATCGGCGTCGAGCCCGGATCCGAGCGTGGGAGCATATTCTGGTTCACGATGAGCCTTTCGGCGCTCTCAACGGAGACTTTGCGCTCCTGCCGGCCCATACCCAGGGAGGACGCCAGCCCCTTGGCTCCTCTGCGCGTGTTGCTGGTCGAGGACAACGCGGTCAACCGCATGGTGGCCCAGGGCTTCCTTGAGCGTGACGGCCACCGCGTGACCACGGCCGACAACGGCGACGAAGCGCTCGAACAGCTGAACGGCGGTAGCTTCGACCTGATCCTGATGGACATCCGCATGCCGGGCATCGACGGACTCGAGGCGACGCGGCGCATCCGCGCCCTTGCGGACGAGGCCAAGGCACAGTGTCCGATCGTCGCGCTCACGGGCGACGTCGTCGCCTCGCAGATCGCCGGCTGTTTCGCCGCCGGTGTCGACGACTGTCTGCGCAAGCCCTTCGAGCCGGAGGAGCTGATCGCAGTCATCCGCCGCGTGACCCAGGATCGCCAGCCCGCGCCGCGGGCGGGCGATGTGGCCCCGAACCGACCGGAGCCGATCCTCGACCCCAACCAGCTTCGCCAGCATTACGAATCGCTCGGCCCCGAGCGGACGACCAAGATCGTCGCGGTCTTCGACAGCTCGGCGGGCGAGAGCCTGCGCGGAGTCGAGCAGCGGGTCAGACAACGGGACCTACAGGGCGCGGCC
>JAKSDN010001138.1 GCA_022360075.1 Kiloniellales bacterium
ACCGACGCCGCCGCCCGAGACCTGCGCGTTGCGCAGCGGGATGCCGCCGAACATCACGACCAGCCGACCCTCGCGGGCGATGACGCGCCAGCGCGTCGCCTGCTTCACGTGGTCGCGGAAGTTGCCGACGATGTGCGGCATCAGAACCAGCGCGGCGGCGTAGCTGTAGTTCCCTTCGGAGCGGACGAAGCCCCCGGCGGCGTTCAGGAACCTCTTGAGCTGGCTTTGCGCGTGATGGAAGCGCCCGGCACTCGCCCAGCCGTAGGACCCGGCGAAGATCGCCTCGTTGCCGTGCTCGGCCCGGATGCGCACCAGCTCGTCGGCCACCAGGCTCAGCGCCTTGTCCCAATCGACCTCAACGAAGGGCTCCGTGCCCCGCTCCTTCGTTCGTGCCAGCGGGCCGCGCTCGAGGTAGCTGGCCCGGACCGCCGGGCGGCGGACGCGCGCGTCGCCGTGGATGCCTTCCGGAATGTTGCCGTTGATCGGCGAAGGGTCAGGGTCGGCGGGGTGAGGTTCGACCCCGACCATCCGCCCGTTCGATACCTGCACGACGCCGGGCCCCCAGTGGCTGGCGGTCAGGAGTGATCTGCGATGAGGATGGCTTTCCGTCACTGATCCGATGTGCTGATATTTAGAACAATTATATTGAATATTGACACATACAGTTGGCGCTGTCATCACTCAATGCAGGCTTTGGGAAGTGCTCGGCCATGCTTTCGAAGGATGACTCCGTCGCGAACGCCCTTGCGCAATTGGGCCGTGGGCCCACGACCCCAGGTCGCTCGGTCAACCTACCGATCGAGCAGAGCTCGACCCTGCTGTTCGACTCGCTGGCCGACTTCGAGGCCGCGCGCGCGGCCCGCTACGACAAGGGCACACTCTATTACGGGCGCTACGGCAATCCGGCAAGCTTCGCGCTGGAGCGCATGATGGCGTCGCTCGAGGGCGGGCACGGCTGCATCTCGGTCTCGGCCGGGCTGACGGCGGTCACCCTGGCTCTCATGGGCGCGGCGAAGGCGGGAGACCAAGTTCTCGTCGCCGACAACGTCTACATGCCAACCCGCGAATTCTGCGACAAGGTGCTGGTGCGGTACGGAGTCGATGTCGTCTATTTCGACCCGATGATCGGTGAGGGTCTCTCCGATCTCATGCGGGCGAACACCGCGGCCGTCATGTTCGAGGCGCCCGGCTCCGGCACCTTCGAGGTCCCCGACATCCCGGCCATCGCGCGGGTCGCACGCGCGCACGGTGCCGTCTCCATCCTCGACGGGACCTGGGCCACGCCGGTGTTTTGTCAGCCGCTGCGGCTCGGCGTCGATGTCGTCGTCCACTCCGGCTCCAAGTACATCGGCGGTCATGCCGACGCCATGATCGGCTTCGTCGTCTGCAACGAGGCGACCTACGAGCCCATGCGCCGGATGACGCTCGCCTTCGGCGACAGGGCCGGGGGGCAGGACGTCTTCCTCGCGCTGCGCGGTCTTCGCACGCTCGAGATGCGGATGGAGCACGCCCAGACCGCCGGCATGACGCTGGCCGGTTGGCTGGCGGAGCAGCCTCAGGTCCTCAAGATCCTGCATCCGGCCTTCCCGGACTGCCCCGGTCACGCGCATTGGCGGCGCGACTTCAATGGCGCGTCTGGGCTGTTCAGCGTCCTCTTCAAACCCTGTAGCGATGCGCAGCTCCACGCCTTCGTGGACGCCTTGGCCATGTTCGGTGTCGGGGTGAGCTGGGGCGGATTCGAAAGCCTGGTGCTGCCGGTCAAGCCCCTTCGCACCGCCAAGCCCTGGACGGCGGAGGGCCGGGTCGTGCGCTTCAGCATCGGCCACGAAGACAGCGACAGCCTCATCGAGGATCTTTCCAGGGCGCTCAAGCACCTGAACTAGGCTGCGGAAGGGCAGGCGTCTCATGCACAACAAGATCGACCACTTCGCCATCGGCGCCGCCAACCTGGAGCAGGGCGTCGCGGCTCTAAGGGATGTCCTCGGAGTCACGGTGCCGCGCGGCGGCAAGCATGCCGCGATGAGCACCCACAACTGCGTCATGCAGGCCGGCGGCGAGAGCTTTCTGGAGATCATCTCGATCGATCCCGAGGCGCCGCCGCCCGGCCGGGCCCGCTGGTTCACGTTGGATGACCCGGGCACGCAGAAGCGCCTGGCCGAGCGTCCGCGCACCCTCTGCTGGGTGGTAGGCACGGACGATCTGGACGCGATCGTGGCTAGCAGCCCCGTCGATCTTGGCGAGGTCGTGCCTTTCTCGCGAGGCGAGCGGACTTGGCGCCTGACGGTGCCGAAGGACGGCAGCCTGCCGGAAGCGGGCCTCATTCCGGCCTTCATCGAATGGTCTCCCGGCGCTCATCCCAGCACCGGGATGCAGGATCGCGGTGTCGCGCTCAAGACGGTGAGACTGACCCATCCGGAGCCAAAGCGGCTGCTCGACGTGATGCGGGCGCTTCGCGTCGATCATCTGGCGCAGGTGTCCGAAGGACCCCGCACCTTGTCCTTCACCCTCGAATCGCCCGCTGGCGAGGTCACGCTCGACTGACTACCCTAACGCGCGGCGACGGTCATGCGGCGCTTCAGGTACTCGCCGTACTGGCTCAGAGAGAAGATGAACACCCAGTAGATCAGGCCGACGAAGGCATAGACCTCCAGAAAGTAGGGCGCCCATTCGCCGGTGCCGAAGGCCGCGTTGGCCGAGGCCAGGATGTCGAAGAAGCCGATGATGATCACAATGGCGGTCTCCTTGAAGGTGACGACCACCATGTTGATCGTGCCGGGCAAAGCGTGCCGGAACACCTGCGGCAGGATGATGAGGGCCAGAATGCGCCAATAGGGCAGGCCGAGCGCGTGGCCGGCCTCGAACTGGCCCCGGGGGATCGCCTGAAAGCCGCCGCGAAAGACCTCGGCCTGGTAGCAGGCGAAGAAGAGGGCGAAGGCGATGATCACGCGCCAGATCTTGTCGCCGTGCAGCCAGTCCGGCAGCAGGATCGGCACCACCACGGCTGCCGTGAACAGCGTCGTCAGCAGCGGCAGCGATCGGATGAAGTCGATCAGGACCGAGACCCCGTAGGCGATGACGGGGAGCTTGGAGCGCCGCGCGAGCGCCAGCCCCAGGCCCATCGGCATGCCCAGCAACACCACGGAGGAGAAGAGAAACAGCGTCAAAGACAGGCCGCCCCATTGGTCGGTGGTGACCTGCTGCAACCCAATGGGGCTGCCTTCCATCAGCAGGTAGTAGATGCCGAAGCCGGCGATCCAGAGCGCGGACAGGCGCCGTAAGGTCCAGAAGTAGGGGATGCAGGAAAGAATGACGGTCGCGATGATCGAGACGCAGGCGAGCGTCGAACGCCAGTGCAGCTCGTAGGGATAGAGCCCGAATAGGATCAGGCGATGGCGTGCGGCGATCACGGACCAGCAAGCGCCATCTGCCTCGGGGCAAAGGTGGGCCGATTCGGCTCTCCAGACCGCACCGAACAAGACCCAGTCGAGCATCAGGTAGACGAGGTAGACGATCAGCGCCAAGAAGATCGCGGTCATCACGGTGTCGGTCTTCGTGGCGAAAGCCTTGTCTCTCAGCCACGCTGAAATGGCCGGCTTGGGCGGCGCGGAAGGCGTGGCGGCGATGTCGGTCATCTCAATGTCCCTTCAAGCGCAGACGGGCGTTTAGGACGTTGATGAGCTGTGCGAGCGTGAAGTTGATCAGAAGGAAAACCGCCATCAGGATTCCGATCAGCTCCAGGGTCTGACCCGACTGGGTGATCGACGTCGAGATGATCATGAAGAGGTCGCTGAAGCCGATCGCCACGCCGATGGTGGTCGCCTTCATCAAGAAGACCCACTGATTGCCCAGGGGCGGAACGATCGTGCGCAAGGCCATCGGCATCTTGATCTTCAGCCAGATCAGCCCCTCGTGCAGACCGAGCGCCCGGCCCGCTTCGATCAGGCCGCGCGGTACTTCCTTGAGGCCACCTCGGACGACTTCCGCGATGTAGGCGGCGCCGTAGAGCGTGATGGCGACCACCATGGCGACCAGCTCGATCGGCAAGGGCAGGCCACCGACAAAGCGCAGTCCCTTCAAGGCCGGGTAGGTGATGACGCCTTCGCCTTCCGGCGTGAAGGTCAGAGACGTGACCGCAGCGGCCAGGATCACCAGCAAGAGCCAGATCAGGACTTTCCTGCCGGTCGTCGTGCTGACCCACCACGCCAGGCCGAAAGCGGCAAGCACCGCGAAAGCCAGAAGGGCGATTCCAGCCGAAGGCGGAATGTTGAGACCCGGGATCATCACGCCGCGGTTCGATATGAACACGGCATCCAAGATCGAGATCGCTTGACGCGGCCCGGGCATGTGAATCAGCACGGCGTACCAGAACACGAGCTGCAGGATCAGCGGGATGTTGCGGAAGGTCTGAATGAAGATCGCCGCTGCGGACTGCACGGCGAGGTTGGTCGCGTCGCGTGCCGTCCCTACGGCAAAACCGAGGATGGTCGCCAAGATGATCGAAACGACGCCCAGGAAGAGCGTGTTCACAAAGCCGATGAACAGGGTCCATCGATAGCTGTCGTCGATCGTGCGCTCGAGGAGAGAGAAGGAGTATGACCAGCCCGTCGCGCGGTCCAGGAAAGCGAACCCGCTGGACAGGCCCAGGGCGTCCAAGTTCGTGCGGGCGCTGGAGATCGCGCTGACGACGACGATCACGACCACCGTCAAGAAGACCGCCTGAACGACGAGGCCACGAACGTCGAGTCTTTTCGGAGGTGCAGCCGCTATCTCGACCATTTGTCCCCCCTTTTGCAGGTGAGGCCACCCGAAGGTGGCCTCACGCATCCGGTCTCGGACCTAGTCGAGCATCGGCGCGTAGAGCAGGCCGCCGTGGCTCCAGAGATTGTTCAAGCCGCGCTCGAGCTTGTAAGGCGAGTCCTTGCCGAGGTTGCGGTGATAGATCTCTTCGAAGTTGCCGACGGCCGCGATCATCTCCCGCGCCCAGGTATCGCGCAGTCCGACGCGCTCTCCGATGCCCGGCGTGCTGCCCAGCAAGCGGGCTACGGTCGGGTTGGGCGGATTGGCGGCGACCTCCTTGACGTTGGCCTTCGTCACGCCGTGTTCCTCGGCGAGGAGCAAGGCAGCGATCATCCAATTCGTGAGGTCGACGAAATCCTCGTCTCCCTGACGCATCGCAGCCGCGATCGGTTCGCTCGAAAGCTGATCGCTCAGAATGATATGCTGGTTGGGGTTGTCGATCTCGGTCGCGCGCAGCACCGCAAGGAAGGGCCCCCAGGCCGCGAAGGCGTCACAGCGGTTTGCCAGGTAGGCCGCGCGCAGCTCCGCCGCCTTCTCGTAGGACACCATGGTGTGCTCGACGTCTATGGTCTTCATGTAGTCGGCGACGATCCGCTCGATGGTCGTCCCCGCCTCGACGCAGATCGTACCACCCTCGAGCTCCTTGGCTTCGGTAACGCCGAGGTCGGCGTGGGCCATCAACTGGGCGCCGCCGAAGAAGTAAGGCAGGCTGAACTGCAGCCCGAGCTCGGTGTCGCGGCCCATGGTCCAGCCCGTGGCCTTGATGATGATGTCGACATCGCCGGACTGCAGCGCGGGGAAGCGCTGGGCCCAACTGAGCGGCACGATCTGCG
>JAKSDN010000813.1 GCA_022360075.1 Kiloniellales bacterium
CGACATTGCCGCCATGGGAGGCCAGTGCCGGCCGCACCGAGTCCAACGCAGCCTCGACCCGCTCGCCCAAGCTCGGCTTGACCAGACCGTGATGGCGCAGGACGGCATAGACCAGCTCGTCGCCGAGCGCGCCCTTCATCGCCTCGAATGCCGCCGGCTCGTCCTTCAGGGCGCGGATCAGGCGGCGCAGGGCTTCCTTGTTCAGGGCCTCGAGCGCGCGCTTCAGGGCTTCCACGGTGTTGACCTGGGTCTCCTCCCAGCCCGCGACGATCGCCTCCAGCCGCTCGACATCGCCGAGCAGGGAATCCAGATCCGGCTCGCTCGGCTGCGGGGCCTTGGGCTCGGTCTGGGCCATCATCGCTCTCCGCCGTCCTCAGCGGTACTTCAGATTGCGGAACAGGAAGGGCTGCAAGAGGCCGCCGGCCAGCCCGGCCAGCGCCCCCGCCAGCCACAACGGCGCCCCGGCGAGCGCAGCGGCGATCATGACCACGGCGGTCACGAGCGTGCCGATCGCGATCTGGCGCAGGACCTCGGTGGGATTTTGGAACAGCTTGCCCTGGAAGAAGAGCTGGATCGAGTGCATCACCATGTCGAGCACGATAGGTCCCCCCTCAGGCCAGGAGAATGATCACGATCAGGCCGAGCACGGCGCCGGGCAATCCGGCCAGGGGTCCGTAGAAGCCGCCCATGAAGGCCGCGATCTCGCGCCCGATGTGCTCGCCGCCGGTGATGATGCCGCCGACGGCGCCGCCGATGATCGACAGCGCCAAGGCGGCCACCAGGGCCAGGGCGGCGCCGATCACTGTCACTTCGATCATGCTTGTCTCCTTGGTCGTTGTCAGAGTCCGACCCGAAATGAGCCCCATGAATTCAACGAGTTCACCCCTTCTCCTTTGTCATCACCGGGCTTGACCCGGCGATCCAGAGTGGCGCCTGGGCCAAGCGATGCCTGGATTGCCGTATCAAGTCCGGCAATGACAAGGCGGGGGCGCATTTCACTGGGCACTTGTTCTGATCCGATTCACTGTCTGTCGGGCTCTCAGGCCTGCGCCGTCGCGGAGGTATCCCCAGCCCCATTGCGTGGCAGCGCGGCGAGCTCGGCCTCGATCTCGTCGAGCGCCTCGGCGACCACCGAAGCCTTCGCGGTTTCGCCGTGGCGCTCGAAAATGCTGTGGGCCTCGCCGTAGAGCCCCATCGCCAACATCAGATTGCCGCGATTGCCGAGCGCCGGCTCGGCCGGCGCGTCGGGCAGGTTGCGCAGGCAGTTCGCTTTGTTGGCGATGGTGTTGGCGTATTCCAGCGGCATGCTGTCGGGCCGCCTTACCTTGAGCGCCTCGTCGTAGGCCTCGAGAGCGCGCAGATTGTTCTCCACCGCGTGGCTGCTGGAGGCGTATTGCAGCGCGTTGCCGAGGTTGTTCTGCAGCATGGCGTACTCGACCGGATGGTCGATCGGGTCCACGACCTTCAGCCCCTCCTCGAAGGACTGCACGGCCAGCGCCTCGCGCATCTTGGCGCGCTGGTCGCTGAAGGGGATCGACAGGAAGGCGGTCGCCAGGTTGTTGTGCAGGATCGCAAA
>JAKSDN010000389.1 GCA_022360075.1 Kiloniellales bacterium
AATCGAAGGTGATGTACTTGGGTCGAAACTGGGTCATGAGGCTCTCCTTTGCCCTTTGTGTCGGGGGCGCTTTGCGGCGTGAAATCTGCTGAGGCTTGCGGGGTGCAGGAGCCAGGGTGGCTACTCAGATCTCCCCCAACGTGCGGTGGCAGGCGATCTGATGTCCCGGTGCTGGGGTGCGGATGGGCGGGGGCTCGGTTTCGCATAGACCGTCGATGGCAAAGGGACAGCGATTGCTGAAGGGGCAGCCGACGGTCGAGATTGTGATTTCCCGCGCGATTCCGGCAGCGGCCTCGCGCGTCTGCATGCTGTCTTCCAGCCAGCCGACCCGCAGTTCCGGAACGGAGGTAATGAGCAGCCGGGTGTAGGGATGATAGGGCGGGGAGAGGACCAGGTTCACGGGCCCTTGCTCGACGACGCGTCCTGCGTAGAGCACCACGATCTCGTCGGCGAAGGAGGCGACGGTCGACAGATCGTGGCTGATGAAGACAAAGGAGACGTTCAGGTCGCGGCGCAAGTTCTTCAGCAACTCGATGATGTTGGCGCCGACGATGGTGTCCAAGGCCGAGGTCACCTCATCGCAAAGCAAGACGTCCGGATCGGCGGCGAGCGCGCGGGCCAAGTTCACGCGCTGTTTCTGCCCGCCTGACAGCTCTTGGGGATAGCGGTACGCGAAGTCAGCCGGCAGCTCGACCATCTGCAGCAGCTCGGCCACACGCTGACGTTTCTTCTCGCCTTTGAAGCCGAGATAGAACTCGGCCGGGCGGCCCACGATGTCTCCGATCCGCTGGCGCGGATTAAGCGCCGTGTCGGCCATCTGAAAGACGATCTGGACTTTGCGCAGCTCTTTGCGGGAGCGGTTCTTCAGACTGGGAGCCAGGGTTCGCCCCTCGAGCAGGATCTCTCCGTCCTTCGCCGGCAACAGGCCGGCAAAGACGCGGGCCAAAGTCGATTTTCCGCAGCCGGACTCGCCGATCATGCCGACCACTTGGCCGCGCTGTACAGCGACGTTCACGTCTTGCAGGACGGTGACAAGCGGCTTCCCGCTTCTAGCGATGCCATAGCCCGCGGTAATGCTCTTCGCTTCGAGAGCCAGTGTACGGTTCTCTTGCGAGTCGCCGATCTTGGCATCCCGATCAGCGGTCGGACTGGGCCGAACGGCAGCCATCAACCGCCGAGTGTAGGGATGCGCCGGCTGGCCGATAATCTGCTCAGCCGGGCCTTGCTCTTGGATAGCACCGTTGTACAGAACCACGATGTGGTCGGCGATCTGAGCGACGACGGCCAGGTCATGGGTGACGTAGACGGCGGCCGAACCTTCTTCGCGAATCACCTCTTTGATCGCCTTGAGGACCTCGATCTGAGTGGTGACGTCGAGTGCCGTGGTCGGTTCGTCCAGGACTAGAAGGTCGGGCTTGCTGCAGAGCGCCATGGCCGCCATGAGCCGCTGGAGCTGCCCGCCGGAGACCTGGTGCGGGTAGCGGCCGCCAAGGCGCTCTGGCTCGGGCAAGTCGAGGGCGCGATAGAGACCTACCGCGCGGCGGTCGGCTTCCTCCTGGCTCAAAATGCCGTGCAGCACCGAGGACTCGGTAACCTGCTCGCCGATCTTCAGAGCAGGATTGAAGGTCGCGGCCGCGCTCTGCGCGAGATAGGCGACGCGTTGACCGCGCAGTCGGCGCTGCTCCTGCGGCTCCATTTTTAGCAGATCGACGCCCTGCAATCGCACCTCGCCGCCGGTGAACGCGAGGCCAGGTCTGCAGAATGCCAACGCGGCCAGTGCGACGGTGGTCTTGCCGGAGCCAGACTCGCCGATCAGGGCAACGACCTCGGACGGTGTCACTTCGAAGCTGACGCCCTTGACGATGGGCAGGCTGCTCCCATCGTCCCGCTGCGCGGACACCCAAAGATCGCTGACTTCCAGCAGAGCCGTCATCAGATCATCTTCTTGGCCAAGCTGCCGCCGGCGTGGGCGGAGATGTCGTCGACGACCAGGTTGATAGCGATGGTGAGGCTGGCGATCGCAAAAGCGGGAGCCAGAGACGCGACGGCACCGCGGCTGAAGCCGTTGCCAAGGCCCTGCAGATTCTCGCGCACCATGCTGCCCCAGTCCGAGACGGGGGGCTGCACGCCGAGACCGAGGAAGCTGAGGGTGGAGATGAAGAGAATAATGAAGATGAGGCGCAGGCCGAAGTCCGTGGCGATGGGTAGGGCCGCGTTGGGTAAGATCTCCCGAGTGATGATCCACCATAGGCCTTCGCCCCGGGCACGCGCTGCCTCGACGAAGTCCTGAACCATGATGTCTTGTCCCAGGGCCCTGGCGATTCGGTAGATGCCCGCGGCATAGACCAAGCCGGCCAAGACGATGAGCAGAGGGATGGAGGAGCCGAAGGCGGCGATGATGATCAGCGCAAGCATGATGGTGGGTATGGACAGCAGCGCGTCATCGAGCCGGCTGAGCAGCATGTCGATCCAGCCGCCCGCCACCGCGGCGGTGATGCCCAAGGTGATGCCGATCAAATAGGCAAGCGTGGTGGCGGCGAAGGAGATGCCCAGGGTGGTACGGGCACCCCAGAGGATTCGGGAGAGGATGTCGCGCCCCAGATAGTCGGTGCCGAGCAGGACCTGCGCGTTGGGTGCCAGAAAGCTCGGGTCCAAGTAGTAGTTGCCTTGCAGGTCCTCCTCGATGAACTCGGCCTCATGATAGGGCGCGATGAAAGGGCCGATGACGGCAATCACGGCCCAGAACAAAATGATGAAGACCGAGACCTGGCCGATCCAGGACAGCTTCAGCTTACGGCGCGGCGGTGCGTCCGGCAGTTCCTCGAAAGAGGATTCGCCGAGGGGCGGTTCGTGCGCGCTGCCGCTTGCGGAGCTGCTCACTTCGGATGCCTCAGGCGAGGGTTGGACATGATCGAGGCGATGTCCGCGATCAGGATCAGTACGATGTATGTGGTGCAGAAGATCATGCCGCAGGCCTGCACCACCGCCATATCCCTGGTCTGCACGCCGTCGACCATCAGCTTGGCCAGTCCTGGGTAGGCGAAGATGGTCTCGACCACGACCACGCCGCTGACCAGGTAGGCCAGGTTCAGGGCAAT
>JAKSDN010000833.1 GCA_022360075.1 Kiloniellales bacterium
CTGCGCACGATCAGGAAGAACGGCAGGGCGAGCACGATCGGGCTGACCATGCGGTTGGTGATGAACCAGAACCAGAGATCGCGCTTGCCGCGGAACTCGTAGCGCGCGAGCGCGTAGGCCGCAGGCGTGCCGACCAGGAGCGCGAGGGCAGTGGTGCAGACGGCGACGATCAGGGAGTTGATCAGGCTCGCGCCGACCTTGTCCTCGATCAGCACCTCCACGTAGTTGCCGAGCGTCGGCGCGAAGCTCCAGACCGGCGGCGAGGCGAGCGCTACCACCTGATCCTTCAGGCTCGTGGTCACCATCCAGTAGAACGGGAAGACGCAGAACAGCAGGATGACCAGAAGCAGCGCGATCTCGCTCATCGCCGAGCGCGCCTTCAGGCCGCCGCCGGCCCGGCTGCGCGCCGGCCCGCTCATCGCGCCACCTCGCGATAGATCAAGCGGATGTAGAGCTGCGACAGCACAATGGTGATGATCAGCAGGACGATGGCCTGGGCCGAGGCGAGACCCTGGTCGAACACCCGGAAGCCGACCCGCTGAATCAACAGGCTGATCAGCTCGGTCGAGGAGCCCGGGCCGCCGCGGGTCATGGTGAAGACCATGTCGAAGAGCTTCAGCGTGTCGGCCGTGCGCAAGATCAGCACGGCCGTCAGCCCCGGGATCAGGTAGGGAAGCTGGATGTGCCAGAGGATCTTGGGCCAGCTCTTCGTCTCGAGCACGGCGGCCTCCTCGATCTCGTTCGGCACGGTGGTGAGACCGGCCAGCAGCACCAGCGCGACGAAGGGCGTCCACTGCCAAACGTCCCAGAACACGATCGCGAGGAAAGCGTTGTCCGGATCGCCGATCCAGTTGACCGGCTCGACCCCGACGAAGCCGATCAACTGGTTCACGACGCCGTACTTGATGTTGAACATCACCTGGCCGAGCAGCCCGACGACGGCATAGGTGGTCGCCATCGGGATCACCAGGCCGAGCCGGGTCAGCGTCTTGAGAAAACCGAGGCCGGGCTTGTGCAGCAGCAGGGCGATGCCCAAGCCGAGGGCGACCTGAATCGGCAGCCCGATCAGCAGCAGCTTCGCGGTCCGCCCCATCGCCTCCCAGAAGACGGC
>JAKSDN010000171.1 GCA_022360075.1 Kiloniellales bacterium
CCCCCACGCCACAGGTCCGTTAGGCCTCATGGAATCCTAACTTCCAAAATAGTGTTGACTGGTTATTCGGGACAGAGCAGAGTGCTCACCATCAAACCTGATTTGGTTGGTTATAACCTCGGGTCACAATCCTGACAATCGCGGCAGGAGCCGACGATGGCCGACTGGCGGCTGACGAAGAGCTTCGATTTTGCCGGACAGGATGTGCGCTACGACGTGTTTGGGGAGGGGCCGCCGCTGGTCCTGGTCCACGGGACGCCCTTCTCCTCCTACGTCTGGCGCCGCCTGGCGCCGCTCCTCGCGCGCCGGCGGCAGGTCTATTTCTTCGACCTGCTGGGTTACGGCCAGTCGGAGAAGCGGCCCGGCCAGGATGTCTCGCTCGGCGTGCAAAACGTTTTGCTCGCGGCCCTGCTCGGGCACTGGGGCCTTTCGCGCCCGGACATGCTCGCCCACGACTTCGGCGGAGCCACCGCGCTGCGCGCGCATCTTCTCAACGGCTGCGGCTATCGCAGCCTGACCCTCATCGATCCGGTTGCCGTCGCGCCCTGGGGCTCGCCCTTCGTGCGCCATGTACGCGACAACGTCGCAGCATTCGAGGGCCTGCCGGCCAGCATTCACGAGGCCATCGTCCCGGCTTACATCCGCGGCGCCGCCCACCGGCCGCTCTCGGAGGAGGACCTGGAGGCCTATGTCGCACCTTGGCGCGGCGCCGACGGCCAGCCCGCGTTCTATCGCCAGATCGCGCAAATGGACCAGCGCTACACGGACGAGGTGGAGCCGCGCTACGGCGAGATCGACCTGCCGACCCTGATCCTCTGGGGCGAGGCGGACACCTGGATCCCGATCGAGCGCGGCCGCCAACTTCATGCCCTCATCCGCAACTCTCAACTCGTTCCGGTCACCCAGGCCGGACACTTGGTCCAGGAAGATGCGCCCGAGGCGATCGTCGCCGCACTGCTGCCCTTCCTGGCAAGGCTGGACGCGACCACGCCGGCTTGAGCAAAAGAGGAGTCAAACCATGCACCGGAGCCGACTGGGCTGCGTGATCATCGACTGCCAGACCGACGACCTGGAGCGCGAGGCCCGCTTCTGGAGCCAGGCGCTCGGCTATGAGACCGAGCCGGAGGACCCGAGTTACATCACGCTGAAATCGCCGCCCGAAGAGGTCGCCATGCTGCTGCAGAAGGTCGAACATCCGAGCCGCGTGCATATCGACATCGAGACCGACGACAAGGAGGCCGAAGCGGCCCGCCTCGAGAAGCTGGGCGCCAAGCGGATCGCCGCGATCAAGGACTGGATCGTGATGGAGGCGCCCAGCGGCCACCGCTTCTGCCTGGTCAACCCGCAGCGCAAGGACTTCGAGGCGGCGGCGAACGCGTGGAGTTGAAGCTCGGACAACGCCGCATGGGTCGACGCGCCCCGGCGACCGTCATTGCGAGCCGGCGTTAGCCGGCCCCTTGGCGCCTTTTGGGCAATCCAAAGTCACCGCGCGGGCCGCGGCTGGCTGGATTGCTTCGCTGCGCTCGCAATGACAAAACAAGATAGCGCGAATGGAGCATGGGCCAATAACCCAGCTCCTCACCCGACAAACCCCGCCGCGTCCAAGCGTTCCACCTGCCCGCCGGCGAGCCGGAACAGCGCGTCCTGCGGCTCCTCCAGGCGCGGGATCTCGTCGACGGCCATGCCGGCATAAAGGCCGCGCAGCACGCGGCCGAGCAAGCCGTGGCACACGACGATCCAATGGGCCGCCGCCGGGACGTCGCCCAGCCAGTCGGTGACGCGCTCGGCCACCATCGCGTAGCTCTCGCCGCCGGGCACGCGAAAGCGCCACTTGTCCGCCTCGCGCCGCGCCCAGGCGCCCGGCTCCGCGGCCTCCAGCTCATCGACGGTGAGCCTTTCCCAGGCGCCGAACTTGGCCTCCATCAGCCGCTCGTCGAAGGCGATCAGCAGCGGATCCAGGCCCAAGGTCTCGCTGACGATGGTCGCCGTCTGCCAGGCCCGGCCGAGCGGGCTGGCGACGATCGTGAAGCGGCGCGGCTCCTCCAGCGCTTCGGCGAGCCGCAAGCCCATCGCGCGCGCCTGCCCGATGCCCTTCAGGGTGAGCGGCGAGTCCCGCTGGCCCTGGAGCCGTCCCTCGCGATTCCACACGGTCTCACCGTGACGCAGCAGATAGATGACGGGCTCCGTCACGAGATCCTCCGCCGGCGGTCATGGCTGTCATGCGAGGACGCGACGGCGCTTGTCGAACGCGCGTCGGCGGAGGATAAACCGCCCCAGGAAAATGGATCGCTCGTCTCGGTTCGAATCATGACCCGCCTCACGGTTCAGCACACGACGGTCTATCGCTACCACCGACCGGTGGGATTCGGCGAGCACCGCTTGATGTTCCGGCCGCGCGACAGCCACGACATGCGGCTGATCGACACGGCCTTGATCATCAACCCGATCTCGCACGTGCGCTGGATGCACGACGTCTTCTCGAACTCGATCGCCATCGCACGCTTCGACGAGCCGGCCAGCGAGCTGCGCTTCGAAAGCCGGATCGAGGTCGAGCACTACGGCCACGAGGACCCCAAGTTCCCCATCGCGCCCTACGCCCGCACCTATCCCTTCAGCTATTCCAGCGAGGAGGCGCCGGATCTGGTGCGGACCGGCGAGCGTCATTACCCCGACCCCGAGGGCAAGATCGATCGCTGGGCGCGCCACTTCATGGAAGGGCGCAGCGGCATCGAGACGAACGAGCTGCTGCAACGCATCACGCGGGCGATCAGCCAGGACTTCGACTACCGGCGGCGCTATGCCGTCGGGGTTCAAAGCCCGATCGACACGCTGGAGCTGGGCAGCGGCTCCTGCCGCGATTTCGCCCTGCTGATGATGGAGGCCGTGCGCGCCCTCGGCTTCGCCGCCCGCTTCGTCTCGGGCTATCTCTACGATCCCGCGCAAGAGCAGCGCGATGCCGGCTTGCGGGGCGCCGGCGACACACACGCCTGGGTTCAGGTCTACCTGCCGGGCGCCGGCTGGGTCGAGTTCGACCCCACCAACGGCTTGGTCGGCGGGGCCAATCTGATCCGCGTCGCCGTCGCGCGCGACCCTTCCCAGGCACTGCCGCTCCAGGGTACCTTCTACGGCAACCCCGAGGATTTCATCGACATGGAAGTCGAGGTGACGGTCAGTGCAAAGCCCTGATTTCCGTGCGACATTTGTTCGCAAAACCCGACTCAAGCACTCGGGCATCACCCGAACGTGATTCGCCAGTGAGGCTGCGGGCTTACTAGGTTCCTGACATGCTTCGTTCGACGTCTCTGCATGCCAAGGCCAGCCTGTTCGTCGCAAGCGGCCTGGCGCTTTCGCTCGTTGTCCTCGCATCGCCCGCCAACGCCGAGAGCGGGGGCCAGACCCCCGTGCTGAGCGCGGATCGACCTGTAGTCGTGGAGCTCTTCACCTCCCAAGGCTGCAGCTCCTGCCCGCCGGCCGATGCCCTGCTCGGCGAACTGGCTCAGCGCGACGACGTGGTCGCGCTTTCGATGCATGTCGACTACTGGGACTACATCGGCTGGAAAGACCCCTTCGCGAGTCCCCAGATCACCGAGCGCCAGCGGCGCTATTCGCGGGAGCTCGGCAAGCGCTTCGTCTACACGCCGCAGATCGTGGTCGACGGCCGCCACGACGTGGTCGGCTCGCGCCGCGGCGAGGTCACCGCGCTGATCGGACAAGCCAAGGCGGCGGAGAAGCCGCTCACGCTCAGCTTTAGGGAGACGAACGGCGGCGAGGTCGTGATCCCGGCCGGGCAGGCCCCGGACGAGGGCGCGACGGTCTGGCTCGCGGTCTATGACGAGTCGCACGAGACCGACATCCAGCGCGGCGAGAACCGCGGCCGCAAGCTGCGCTACAACAACGTGGTCCGGGAGCTGGAAGAGCTCGCCGTCTGGCGCGGCGAAGAGCTGGTGCTGCCCGTCGACCTGGTCGCCGCGGCGGCGCGCGGCCGCGACGGCTGCGCCGTTATCGTGCAGCATGGCCGCACCGGCCCCGTCCTCGGCGCCATCGCCATGGACTTGCCCGCGAGCTGAGGTCACGGTAGCAACGGCCGGCGTGGCCGGCGTTCCTATCGACACCCACCCCAAGCGCCGTCATTGCGAGCGAAGCGACGCAATCCAGAACGGCGGTCACTAGAAAAACTCGTTGTCAGCGCGGAGCGAAACGGCCGGGGCCGGCTGGATTGCTTCGCCTCGCTCGCAATGACGACGTTTGATCGCCGGCGGCGCCAAAAGCTCACCTGCGCCCTGGACAACCCCGCCGACTCGGCGAAGGGTCCAGCAAGGAACAAGCTCGAAGGAACCCGCCATGACCGCCCGGCCCGTGATCATCGATACCGACGGCGGCGTCGACGACGCGCTCGCGATCCTGCTCGCCGGCGCCGCGCCCGAGCTCGACATCCGGGCGATCACAACCGTGTTCGGCAACGTCGGCTTGGCCCAGGCCACGAAGAACGTCGCTCTGGTCCTCGAGGTCGCCGGACGCGGCGGGGCGGTCGAGATCGCCGCCGGCCATGTGCGGCCCCTGCTGCGCACGATCGTCGATGCCGAGGCGGTGCACGGCGCGGATGGACTGGGTGGCGTCACCCTCGCGCCGGACAGCGAATGGGCGGGCGGCACCGGGACGTCGCCGAACCTCGCTTGCCACGCGCCCGAGCGCCTGATCGCGGCGGCGCGGGCGCACGGCGCGGATCTCGGCATCGTCGCGGTCGGGCCGCTGACCAACCTGGCGGCGGCCTGGCTGGCGGCGCCGGAGGTCATGGCCGGGATCGGCGATCTGGTGATCATGGGCGGCGCGGTCAGCGGCAAGGGCAACGTCACCGCCACGGCCGAGTTCAACTTCTTTTGCGACCCCGAGGCCGCCGCGATCGTCATGGCCTCGGCCATGCCCAAGACCCTGGTGCCGCTGGAGCTGACCCATCAGGCCCTGCTGACCCGAGAAGAGGTGCGCCGCTGGGGCGCGGCCCACGAATCCGCCGGGGCGCGCTTCGTCGCCGCCATCACCGGCCACTACATGGATTTCTACCGAAAGAAGATCGGCCACGACGGCTGCCACCCGCACGACGCCCTGGCGGTCGCGACCCTGATCGCGCCGGGCCTGTTCCGCTTCGAGCCGCAGTGTGTTGCGGTCGAGACCGGCGGCGCACTCGGCGCGGGCATGAGTGTCGTCGACCATCGCGGCGGCCAGGCGCCGAATGCGAAGGTCGGCGTCGAGGTCGATGCGCCGGGCTTCTCCGCCCTGCTCGAAGAGCGGATCTGGCGCCGCGCGCTATAGACGTCCGAAAGCGGCACAAGAAGCGGATGGATCGCCGGTACCGGCCCGTGCTCCTCTAGCCCTTTCCGGGGGAGGCGCAAGCCTTGTCAAGCCAGAGCATGGGACCTGCCGCCTGGGCGCTTCTGGTCGCGCTCTCCGTCGTCTGGGGCGGCTCCTTCTTTTTCGTCGAGGTGGCGCTGCGCGAGCTCGGACCCTTCACCATCGTGCTGGGGCGGATCGGCTTCGCCGCCCTGGCGCTGCTGCTGCTGGTGGCCTTCACCGGGCAAGCGATGCCCCGCGACCGCGCGACCTGGGGCGCCTTCTTCGTCATGGGCGGGCTCAATAACCTGATCCCCTTCAGCCTGATCACCTGGGGCCAGGTTTCGATCGAAAGCGGCCTGGCCTCGATCCTGAACGCCACGACGCCGCTCTTCGCCGTCGTGCTCGCCCACTTCCTGACCGCCGACGAGCGCATGACGCCGAACCGCTTGGCCGGTGTCCTGATCGGCCTGGCCGGCGTCGCCGTGCTGATCGGCCCCGAGGCCCTCGACGGCCTGGGCGCCACCGGCCTCGGCCAGATTGCCATCCTCGGCGCGGCGCTCTCCTACGCCTTCGCCGGAATCTACGGCCGGCGCCTCAGGCACCTGCCCGTCGCCGCCGCCGCCGCCGGCATGCTGACGGCCTCGACCTTCCAGGTGCTGCCGCTGGCTCTGGTGCTGGAGACGCCCTTCGCCGTCCTGCCCGGGCTCGCGACCTGGGGGGCGATCCTGGGCATCGCGCTGCTCAGCACGGCGCTCGCCTACCTGCTCTACTTCCGCATTCTGGCTCTGGCGGGGGCGACCAACCTGCTGCTGGTCACCTTCCTGATCCCGGTCAGCGCGCTCTTCCTCGGCATCGCCTTCCTCGACGAGCGGCCCGGTTGGACTGCTTTCGCCGGGATGGCCCTGATCTTCGCCGGGCTCGCGGCGGTCGATGGGCGGCTGTGGGGTGTCTTGAGGCGTCGAGGGCACAGGCCACAGGGTGCGCGGTGAGACTCCCTGTCGCCACCATTGAACTGTCATTGCCGGGCGGGCGAAGCCCGAGCGCTTCGCGCTCCCGGCAATCCATCGGGGTCCGAGTCTCGGGCCCAAATGGAGCCTCGGGTCAAGCCCGAGGGTGACAAACGACTAGGGATCACCACAGGTGCATCTCGACGAGATACGCCCGTAGCGCCACAGGCTTTCCCTAAACCGGCCCCAATCCCTTGGCCACCAGCGTCGAGAGCCGCTGGGCGAAGGCGGCGGGGTCGGGCAGCGGCTCGCCTTCCAGGATTCGGGCCTGGTCGAGCAGTAGGCGCGCGACCTCCTCCAGGTCACCCGCAGCGCCGTCCTCGCCGATGCGCTGGGCGAGACGCTTGACCAGAGGGTGATCGGGATTGATCTCGAGGATGCGCGGCACGCCCTTGTCGAGCTGCTTGTGCTGCTTCAAGAGGCGCTCGAGGTGGATGTCCATATCGCCCTCGTCGGCGACCAGGCAGACCGCGCTGTCGGTCAGCCGCTGCGAG
>JAKSDN010000626.1 GCA_022360075.1 Kiloniellales bacterium
GACAAGGCGGTCACCTTCGAGGCCTTCATCGCCGATCAGCCGGGCGGAGCGATCGACTTCGTCCAGATGCCGTTCAACAGCCCGCTCTACATCATGTATTCCTCGGGCACGACGGGTAAGCCCAAGTGCATCGTCCATGGCGCGGGCGGCACGCTGCTCAAGCATCTGGAAGAGCACCGGCTGCAAAGCGACGTGAAGCCGGGGGACCGGGTCTTCTACTTCACCACCTGCGGCTGGATGATGTGGAACTGGCTGGTTTCGGGGTTGGCTTCGGAGGCGACCCTGTTGCTCTACGACGGCTCGCCCTTCCATCCCGACGGCAACATTCTCTTCGATTTCATGCAGGCCGAGCGCGGCACCCTCTTCGGTACCTCGGCCAAGTACATCGATGCGCTCAACAAGGCCGGTCTCGACCCCAAACGCACGCACGACCTGGGCACGGTTCGAGTCATCGCTTCGACGGGCTCGCCGCTCGTGGCCGAGGGATTCGACTACGTCTACCAACACATCAAGGAAGACGTCTGCCTGGCCTCGATCGCCGGCGGCACTGACATCATCGGCTGCTTCATGGGCGGCAATCCGATCGGCCCGGTCTGGCGCGGCGAGGTCCAGGCGCGCATGCTCGGCATGGCCGTCGAGGTCTTCGACGAGCAGGGCCGACCCCTGCGCGGCGAGAAGGGCGAGCTGGTCTGCACCAAGCCCTTCCCCTCGATGCCGATCGGCTTCTGGGACGACCGGGACGGCGCGCGCTACCGCGCCGCCTATTTCGAGGCCTTTCCCAACGTCTGGACCCACGGCGACTTTGTCGAGCTGACCGAGCACGACGGCATCGTCGTCTACGGCCGCTCCGACGCCACGCTCAACCCCGGCGGCGTGCGCATCGGCACCGCCGAGATCTACCGCCAGGTCGAGCAGCTCGAGGAGATTCAGGAGGCGATCGTCATCGGCCAGGACTGGGAAGGCGACGTGCGGGTCGTGCTCTTCGTCACCCTGCGCCCCGGCCACGGCCTGGACGAGGATCTGGTCAAGCGCATCAAGGCCCAGATCCGCGCCGGCTGCACGCCGCGCCACGTCCCCGCCAAGGTGCTCCAGGTCGCCGACATCCCGCGCACCAAGTCCGGCAAGATCGTCGAGCTCGCCGTGCGCGACGTGGTGCATGGCCGGACCGTGAAGAACGTGGAAGCGCTGGCCAACCCGGAGGCGCTGGAGCAATTCAGGGGGCGGGAGGAGTTGAGCGCCTAGGTGGCCATGCCCTTCGATAAGGCCAAAGCTACAAGTCACAAGACTCGATCACCAAGCGCTGATTCCTAACCCCGACCTCTGAACCGTCGCCGCGTAACCCGGAGAATCCCAAGCTGTCGGGTTGCTCACCGCCCCTCAGAACAGAATGCGACATCTTGTCGTCACCCCTTGACATATTGATGCTCTTTGCTGAAAAGTCTGACGTATGAGAACAACGATCAGACTGGACGACGACCTCTTGGTGGAGGCGAAGAAGTACGCCGCCGATACGGGCCGGACCCTGACGGCGGTGATAGAGGATGCCCTCCGCGAGGTGCTGGCGCGCCGAGACGGAAGGCGATCGAGCAAGCGGATCAGGCTCCGGACTTACGGACGGGGCGGCCTCCAGCCCGGTGTCGATCTCGACGACAGTGCTGCGTTGCTGGATCTCATGGATCGCAATGAATGATCCTGTGCGACGTGAACGTCCTGGTTTACGCCCATCGCAAAGAGGTCGAGCACCACGCCGAATATCGAAACTGGCTCGAAAGCACCGTTAACTCTGCCGAAGCATTTGCTGTTTCGGAGTTGGTACTGAGCAGTTTCGTTCGCGTCGTCACACACCCAAGGATCTTTCGATATCCATCGCCAATCGGTGATGCTCTCGCCTTCGCCGGTCAACTCTTGAGTCCAGGCAACGCGGTCCGGGTCTCTCCTGGTTCAAGGCACTGGGAGATCTTCGTCGGCCTTTGCCGGGACTCGGCCGTCAAGGGCAGCTTGGTAGCGGACGCCTACTTTGCCGCACTCGCGATGGAGTTCGGTTGTGAGTGGATTACGACGGATCGGGATTTCAGTCGGTTTAAAGGGCTGCGCTGGCGTCATCCTTTAGCCTAGGCGACCTGCGGACCGTCCATAAACCGCAACAACACCTCGCCCGCCGCGCGGATGTGCGTCTCCGTCAGGCCGAGCGCCGCCTCGACGTCGCGGTGGCGGTAGGCGGCGAGAATAGCGCGGTGCTCGGCCTGGGAGCGGGGCTGGTAGTCGGCGGTCTGCCAGACCACGCGAAGATAGCGGTCGACCTGGCCCCAGAGACCCTCGATGGACTTCAGCAGGCGCGGCCGACCGGCGGGCGCGTAGAGCGCCCTGTGGAAGGCCCAGTTGGCGGCCGACCAGTCGTCGAGGGAGGCCGAGCGGTCGCCCGATTCGAGCGCGGCCTGCGCGGCCTCGAAGTCGGCGCCGCCGGCACGGGCGAGCGACAGCCGGACCGCCAGGCCCTCGAGCGCCATGCGCATCTCGGTCAGCTCCCAGGCCTCGGCGCCGCTCAGCCGGGCGACGAAGACGCCGCGGCGCGGATAGTGGGTCACCAGACCCTCGGCCTCCAGGCGGCGGAGGGCTTCGCGGACCGGGATGTGGCTGACGCCCTGGGCGGCCGCGATGTGGTCCTGCCGCAACTGCGTGCCGGCCGCGAGCGCGCCGCCCAGGATGGCCGCGCGCAGCTCGTCGGTGACCGCCGCCGTCAGTCCACGCCGTGATTTCGGGCGGTCAGAGCCTTCCAACATCGTTGACTCTCAAGTTTTCTTACTGTTTATATATAATATATAATTGGTACAGAAACAACACCACAGCGGATGCTGGCGGCAAGACTGCGACCACCGTCTCCGCCGGAAGGGAGGGCCCATGACCGTCATGCGCCTGAAGGGCATGCGCGGGATCGGCGTCGACAAGATGGGCGCCGTCGCCGATGCCGCCGGCAGTTCCGAGATCTTGCGTTTGGAGAACCTGGATACCGATCTGCGCCCGCCGGCCGTCGCGCTGGCCGCGACCAAGCGCGCGGTCGACGACGACGACGCCAACTCCTACCTGCCGTTCCTGGGCCAGCACGATTTGCGACAGGCGGTGGTGGCGCATGTCGGCCGGGCTTCCGGTCAAACCTACGACCCGGGCGCCGAGTGCATCATCACCGCCGGCGGCTTGAGCGGCTGCCTGATCGCGCTGCTCGCCCTGCTGGAGCCGGGCGACGAGGTGGTCATGACCGACCCGACCTATATCGGCATGATCAACCGGGTGCGCGTCGCCGGCGGCCGGCCGGTCCTGGTGCCTCTGTTGCGGCAGGAGGGCGCCTGGCGGCTCGATCTCGATGCGCTGCGCGCGGCGGTGACCGAGAAGACCCGCGCGCTCTTCATCATGAGCCCCTCGATGCCCTCGGGCGCCGTGCTGACGGCCGAGGAGTGGCAAGCCATCGCCGCGCTCTGCCGCGAGCGCGACCTCTGGCTGCTCTACAACGCGGCGATGGAGCGCATCCTCTACGACGGCCGGCAGCCGCTCCATCCGGCCTCGCTCGAGGGCATGGCCGCGCGCACGATCACGGTCGGCAGCGCCTCCAAGGAGTTGCGCATGATCGGCTGGCGCGTCGGCTGGGTCGTCGGGCCGGCGGAGATCATGGCCGACATCGCCCTGGTCAGCATCTCCGACGTGGTGGTGCCGGTCGGCATCGCCCAGGCGGCGGCCGCGGCCGCCCTGCGCGAGCCGGCCTCCGACGTCGCCGCCGCGGTCGCCGAATGGCAGGCGCGCCGCGACGTCATCGTCGCCGAGCTCGCGGGCCTGCCCCTGACGCCGGCCGCTGGGAGCTGGTCGATGCTGCTCGACACGGGCGCCCTCGGCCACGGGGCGGCCGATGCCTCGCGCCGCCTGCTCGAGCGGGGCGCGGTCGCGGCCACGGCCATGGACGGCTGGGGCCAGGTCAATGGCGGCCAGTTCGTCCGCCTGGTGTTCAGCAACGAGCCTGTGGCGCGCCTGCGCGGGCTTGGCGAGCGGGTCCGGCGGGCGCTGACGTAGGATTCCGGCAGGCGCTTTCTTTGTTAGTGCTAACCGGGACTTAACCGCAATCGGCTAGGCCTTCGGTCGGGGTTGGGTAGCACGAATTGAATGCTGGCTGTCCGGCCCCCTTTCTCGGCTGCCGGATCGTCGACGATGCCTTGCCCGCAGAATCGCTTGCGATGCCTCGCCCTGGCCTGCGTGCTGCTGGCCGGGCTCGAAGGCTGCGCCAGCGGCGAGGCGCAGCTCGCCGACGGCAACGGCGACGCGCTCACCGGCGCGCATCCGGGCGATCCCTACGAGGCGACGAACCGCGGCTCGCTCGATAGCAACCTCGCCGTCTACGACCATGTGATCGAGCCGCTGGTCGAGGGCTATCGCTGGGCGCTGCCCGAGTTCGCGCGCGCGGGCCTTTCGAACTTCTTCGACAACCTCTCGACCCCGCGGATCCTGATCAACGACCTGCTGCAAGGCGAGTTCGAGCGCGCGGCGGAGAGCTTCGCACGCCTTACCTTTAACACGACCATCGGCTTCGGCGGCTTCTTCGACCGGGCCTCGGAAATGGGCATCGAGCGCCATGACGAGGATTTCGGCCAGACCCTCGCGGTCTACGGCGTCGAGGACAGCCCTTACCTTGTGCTGCCGCTGCTCGGGCCGAGCAACCCGCGCGATGCGATCGGCTGGGCCGTCGATATCGCGCTCGATCCGGTGAACTACCTGCTGTTCCCGCTCTCGCTCGGCGCCAACGTGACGGCCTCGACCCTGGAGGCCTTCACCCGCGACCCGGAGCGGTTGGAGACCATGCGCCGCGAGTCGCTGGACTTCTACACGACCCTGCGCGACGCCTACGCCCAGAACCGCGGCCACGAGATCCGCAACGGCGCGGCCCCCGACGACGCCGAGCTCGAAGAGCTCCTGAGCGGCGGCTTCGACGAGACGAGCTGGGAGCCGGCCGAGGGCGAGGCGGAAGAAACGGAACCTTATTGAACTCCCCTCTCCCCTCAAGGGAGAGGGAGATAGTGTGTCGCCGTCTTGCCAGGCAGAGTCATCCGTGCAAGCTACGCAGCCTCGGCTCGAAACCGAAGGCTCCCGTCATGCTCGATGCCAAGCCCCTTCCGCCGTCGGCCGCATCCTTGCGGCCGGAGATCGAGTCCCCGGAGAGCTCGAAGATCGCCGAGACCTTCGCCCTCGGCTTCGGCCGCGCCGACGTGATCCCGCTTTGGGTCGGCGAGGGCGATCTGCCGACGCCAGACTTCATCAGCGACGCGGCGATCGCCTCGCTCAAGGCCGGCGACACCTTCTATACCGCCAAGCGCGGCATCCCGGCACAGCGCCAGGCCATCTCAGGCTCTGTTTTGCAAGCACAAGCGAGCGCCTTTCGGCGGCGCTGGAGCGGCTCGATCCGGTCTTTGCCTGAGGTCTTGGTGCACCGCGGCAACCCCCTTGAAACACTTATGAAATCCTTAATGCGACCCATGCGTTTTGCGCATGCGGTCTCTGTGAATCGAACAATGGTATCGCGGCCGGCGCGGCCCTAATTGGGGCTCTCAGGAAGACTTGTTCAATAGTGGCCGGCAAGCCGCGCGCCCCGGTCCCGCAGACAGGATGAGAGCCATGGCAAACTTCTTCTTCGTTGCCGACAACACGATCCCCGGCCAGTCCGCGGCAGAACTGGTGCGGCGTGCAACTGATTCGATCTTCACCGGTGTCGCCCGCAGCGGCGCGGACCGCCGGGCCCTGCGCGGCCTCGACCGTCAGCAGCTTCAGGACCTCGGCCTCGACCGCGGCGCCTGCTGACGACCATCGCATTCGACATAAATGTCGCCGAAGGGCGGGCCGCTGGGCCCGCCCTTTTTGTATGGCCACTTTCCGGCGTTTCGCCTTTTCGGCGCTCCGCGCCAGCCCCCCTCCCGACGCTTCGCGCCGACCTCCCCCTCGAGGGGGGAGGGTTAGGGTGGGGGGCGTCCGCGCAGCGGACAAGAGAAGTGCCTAACTCCTCTGGTTCGGATCGCTACTGCCCGAGCAATGCCGTAACGACGGTCGAACAGCCAGCGGCCAAACCCGGAAAGCCTAGACACCGTATCGGACCGAAGCTCACGCCGCGGCGATCGCCATGATCTCGACCTTGATGTCCGGGCTCGCCAGCTTCGACTCGACGCAGGCCCGCACGGGCGGGTTGGCCTTGTCGACCCAGGCGTCGTAGACGGCGTTGAAGGCATTGAAGTCGCCGATATCCGGCAGCCAGATCTCGACACGCAGGAGCTTCGACTTGTCGCTGCCGACCTGACCCAGGTAGGCGTCGATCTTGGCGAGGATCTCTTGGGCCTGCCCGGCGACGTCCTTGCTCCAGTCGTCGGCGACCAGGCCGGCGGTGTAGACCGTACCGTCGTGGACCACCACTTGGCTCATGCGCGGGCCGATGTCGAGGCGTTGGATGCTCATGCCGATTCCTTTCTCTGTTTGAAGCTTGGTTCTTCGAGATGGCGGGGCCCGAGCCGATCCGGCGCGCGGTCGCTGCTCCCCCGGGGCGAAAGCTAACGCTTGGACGCGGCGCTGGCCACGGGCAATCCGACCGCTAGGCCGGCACCGGTGGATTGCGGATCCAGAGCGCGTTGATGCCGTTCAGCGCCGCGTAAAGCGCGTCGAACTGAGCCATGAAGCGATCCCAGTCCAAGTCCGGGTTCTGCGCCGCGAGGGCGGCGTGGATCGCCGCGAGCGAGGTTCGGCCGTCGATGCGCAGGACCAAGGCCGAGGCCAAGGGCGGCACCGGAAAACGCAAGGTGAGGCCGTCCAACTCCGCCTTCAGCAAGCGCTCGCGGTTGAGCGACTCGGCCAGGCGGCGCGGCTCGATCCCGGCCAGGATCGGCACGGCTTCCGGCTCGCCGTGGCGGGCGATCCGCGCGGCCGGGTCGGGTGCTCCTGCCTCACCGAACCGTGCAACGTAAACGACATGCTTCTTCATGTTGCCGGCGAGCGCCTCGGCCGCGGCGGCGCGGCGCTCCGACGGCAAGGCGTCGAGGCCGGCGCGCAGGACCGGATCGGCGACGTAGTGGGCCGGCTCGTAACGGGCGGGCTCGATGAAGGAGGCGATGCCGAGACCGGCGCCCGCCAAGAGCGCGAAGAGCTCGCCCACGCCGTAAGCGCGATCGCGGGCATGCAGCAGCAGGTCGACCAGCTCGGCGTCGCTGCGGCGGTGATCGCCGAGGAAGGGGTTGCGGCGCAGCCAGTTGGTCGCCGGCAGGTTGTCGAGCAGCTTGCGCGCCTGCACGACGCGGTCCTGCAGGGGCAGCGCCCCCCCGAGGTCGCGCAACAGCTCCTGGATCGGATAGAGTCCGGTGCGGCCGTGCAGCCCGTAGACCATCAGGCCCATCCCGCCGCCGGGCGCCAGGGCATCGGCCAGCCGGCGCAGCCCCTCGGCGGGCTCGGCCAGATGGTGCAGCACGCCGCAGCAATCGATGTAGTCGAAGTGACCCAGACCGAGCCCCGGCAAGGCCTCGATGCCGGCGCTGTGGAAAGCGATGTTGCTCAAGCCGCGGGCCTCGGCGCGGGCCTCGGCGACCGCGCGGGCCGCACGCGAGAGGTCGAGATAGACGACCTCGCCCGGGCCGCCGCGATCGGCCAGTTGCTGCGCCAGCATGATCGCGGCGTCGCCGGTGCCGCCGCCGGCCACCAGCGCGCGGAAAGGCAGGGCGAAGTCGCGCCGCCCGCAGAAGAGATAGTGGTTGAGCTCGTCGAGCTGGCTCGGCGAGCCGACGATCAGGCGCTTGGCCTCGTCGCGCGGATCCCGCGCCGGATAGGGATAGGCTTCGTATTGCGCCTCGACGGGATCGGTTGTCGTCATGAGCGAGCTACGCGCGGTGGTTTGTCGGTGGCCGGCGATACCGAGCGATCCTCACGCTTCGACAAGCTCAGCATGAGGGGCCAGAAATAGGCGGATCGATCCGATGTTTGCCCTCATCCTGAGCTTGTCGAAGCGTGAGGATCGCGCCAATGCCGCCAAATCTCCTTGGGCCCCTAGCCGTCCATGGTCAGCACCACCTTGCCGGTCGAGCGCCGCCCGGTCAGCAGGGTCAAGGCCTCGCCCGCCTGGGACAAGGGCAGGGCGTGCGAGACGTGGGGCTTGAGCTTGCCGGCCTCGAACCAGGCGAAGAGATCGGCGAACTGCTGCGCGACCAGGGCCGGCGCCTGCTTGCGGTAGGAGCCCCAATAGAGCCCCATGGCGGCGACGTTCTTGACCAGCAGGATGTTGGCCGGAATCTGCGGCACCCGTCCGGCGGCGAAGCCGATCACCAGCAGGCGGCCGCCCCAGGCGATGCAGCGCAAGGAGGCGTCGAAAACGTCGCCGCCAACCGGATCGAAAACGGCGTCGACGCCGCGCCCCTCGGTGAAGGCCTTGACCTCGGCACGGATGTCCTGGGTCTTGTAATCGATCAGGTGATCGGCGCCGTGGTCTTCGGCGATGGCGAGCTTCTCCGGCCCGCCGGCGGTCGCGATCACGCGCGCGCCCAGCGCCTTGCCGACCTCGACGGCAGCCAGGCCGACGCCGCCGGCCGCGCCATGGACCAGAAGGTCCTCGTCCGGCTGCAGCCGGGCCTGCCAGACCAGGGCGCCATGGGCGGTGCCGTAGGTGATGGGAAAGCCGGCCGCCATCACGGCGGTCATGCTGTCGGGGATGGCGAAGACGTCGCTCTCGCGTGCCAGCGCCACCTCCGCGAAGCCGCCGTGGTCGGTCAGCGCCATCACCCGCTGGCCCGGCGCGACCCGCGTGACCTTGGCACCGACCGCAACAACGCGCCCGGCGACCTCGAGTCCGGGGCTGAACGGAAAGGGCGGCTTCTCCTGGTACTTGCCGGCGATCATCAAGGTGTCGGCGAAGTTGACCCCGGCGGCCTCGACCGCGACGGCCACTTCGCCCGGGCCGGGCCGCGGCGACTCGATCTCGCCGAGGGTCAAAGCCTCGGGACCGCCCCACTCGTGGCACAGCATCGCGCGCATGGCCGTGACTCCGTCTTCGCCGGTCAGAAGGGACTTTCGGCGGCCGGCCGGATCTCGCCGACGGTCAGGCCCGCGCGGTTCTGGACGCTGGGCTTCAGCGTCTGAGCCAAGCACTCGGCCTCGCCCGCGGTTACCGCGCCGAGCTCGACCAGGAGCCCGCCCATGGCGACTTTGGCGGCGCGGCCGGCCCCGTCGACGGCCTTGAGCGCGATGCCCAGGCCGAGTTCGGGCAGGGCGCCGCAGTAGACCCCTTCGGCCCCGGTCTTGATCACCGCCCGCTCGCCGGTCGTGGCCATGACCTCGGTGCAGAAACGCCCGCTGCCGGCGACCATGAAGGGCTCGGCCGCCATGGCGCGGCGGACCCGCGCACAGGCCTTCTGGCGGGCCTCGGGCTGGTCCGCCGGATCGGCCAGGCGCGCCATGGCCAAGGCCAGGTTGCCGAGCGGCATGCCGATCACCGGAATGCCGCAGCCGTCGATGCCGCGCGGCGCAGCCCCGAGATCGAGGCCCGTCATGCTTTCCAGGACGCCGAGGATGCGCTGCTGCACCGGGTGCTCGTAACGGATGTAGCCTTGGGTCGGATGGCCGAGGTGCCGCGCGACGCTGAGAAAGCCCGTATGCTTGCCTGAGCAGTTGTTGTGTTCCGGCCCCGGTTTGTGGCCGGCGCGCAGCAATGCGGCGACGTCGGGATCGCGCGCCGGCGCCTGCGCGCCGCATTCCAGGTCCGCCGGCGCGCAGCCGATCCGCTCGAGCCAGTTCAAGACCGTCTCGACGTGGCGCGGCTCGGCATTGTGGCTGGCGCAGGCCAGCGCGATCTCGGCATCGCCCAAATCGAAGGCCTCGGCCGCGCCGGTCTCGATCAGTGGCAACGCCTGCAGCGGCTTGATGGCGGAACGGGCATAGATGGGCTGCTCGAAATCGCCGCCGTGCAGCAGCAGCTTGCCGCTGGTATCGGCGACGGCGAAGCACACCTGATGGCGGCTTTCCACCATGGCGCCGCGCGTCACCTCGATACCCAATGGCGGCCGCGTTCCGGCGCCGAGCGCGTCGGGATCTTTGGCCTGACGGGCCTGCTGGGCGCCATTCGCGTTCATGCTTGGGGGTCGTCCTGCCGTGGGATGGCCGCGCGAGCCGGCGGCGCAGCTTGCCTCCTGGTCCACGCCCGTGCAAGGCTTCGCGCCATGCGCGGCTACTTCGCCATTGGCGTCGAGGGCATCTCCAAGCCCATGAATCTGGGCAACCTCATGCGCTCGGCCCACGCCTTCGGGGCCTCCTTCTTCTTCACCGTAACGCCGGCCTTCGCGGCGCGCGAGGTCAAGGCCTCGGATACCTCCGATGCCGCCAAGCACCTGCCGCTCTATACCTACGACAGTGTCGAGGCGCTGACGCTACCGCGCGGCTGCAAGCTCGTGGGCATCGAGTTCGACGAGACGGCGGCCGAGCTGCCCAGCTTCCGCCATCCCAACGCGGCGGCCTATGTCCTCGGGCCGGAGCGCGGCAGCCTCTCGGACGCGCTGCAGGCGCGCTGCGACTTCCTGGTCAAGATCCCGACGCGGTTTTGCGTCAACGTCGGCGTGGCCGGGGCGATCGTCATGTACGACCGCCTGATCAGCACAGGCCGCTTCGCGCGCCGGCCGGTCAACCCGCGCGCCGCGCCGGAGGAACTGCCGGCGCACGTCCAGGGCGCCCAGATCGTCAGGAGCCGTCAGGGCTGAGCCGCGTGGGGCGCTACGTGCCTACTTGTAGCTGATGAAGGGGTTGAGCAGGCGGCCAAAACGGCCGGTCAGGCGGATCGGCGCGTCCGAGACCACCAGGCAGACGCAGGCCTCGCCGCTCTCGACGACAGGCTGGTGGTCGATCTCGGGATCGGCGAACTGCACGTCGCCGCGCTCGTATCGGCCGCTGGCGTCCCGATAGGCCCCGGTGAGAACCAGGGTGAACTCGTCGCCGCCATGGGTGTGGCTCGGCATGGTCTTGCCCCCGGCGACCCGCATCAGCCGCGCGCGCAGCCCGAGAGAGCCCGTGTCGATATCGACCTCCTCCATGCCCGGGACGACGCGCCGCCAAGGCAGGCTGTCGAGGTCGCCGCCGGCATAGTCACGCAGGGGCTGCGGCACGCGAAGGTCCGCCGAAGGCACGTCCGCCCTCGGCAACGAGACGACCGGCGCGTCCTCCAAGCGGTTCAGGACCGCCGAAAGCGCGTTCTCGCCGACCGCGACCGGCGCCACCGAGTCGATCAACGAGCCGCCGACGGCCTCGTAGTCGCTGACCTGCGCGCGACACTTCGGACAGAGCGCCAAATGGGTCGCCACGACCAGGGAAACCGCTTCCGGACTGTTGCCCGCGGCATAGTCCAGCAAGGTCTCTTCGGGCGGATGGAACGAGGGCATCATGACCTCTCCTTCAAGGCCTTCCGAAGATGACCCAAAGCCAGGCGAAGTCTCGACTTGACCGTTCCAAGCGGCAATCGGGTCTCCTCGGCGATTTTGACATGGGCCTTGTCTTCGAAGTACGCCATCTTAACTAGCTCAGCCTGCTCGGGCGGCAAGGCTTCGATAGCACGTTGCAGCCGATTCGAATCCTGCGCGGCGCCGACCAAATCATCGGCGCGGACCTCGGGATCGGGCACCAGGGCCGGATCGTTGGGATCGAACTCCGGCCTGCGATCGCGGCGCAGCGCGTCGATCCGCTTGTTCCGGGCGATCGTGAAGATCCAGGTGCTGGCGCTCGCCCGGCTGGGGTCGAAGCTCTCGGCGCGCTGCCAGACCATGATCATCGCCTCTTGCACCAACTCCTCGGCTTCCTGCCCGCCCGCACCCTGGCGCATGAGGTAAGCCTTCAGCCGCGGCCCGAAATGCGTGAACAGACCGACGAACGCCTGGCGATCCCTCGAACGCGCTACGGCGAGCACCAGCGCATCCAGGGACGCGGAGTCGTGCGACTTCTGCGGAACCGCGCGCTGCACCATGCCTCCATCAAACGGCATCGCGCTCGGCCCATCAAGGAGAGTTGCGGCCGGCGCGGCTCTGGTGTCGACGGAAGCCACTGCCATGTCGATCAATGCCATATCGCGCCTTATACGGCGCGCCCGCGCCCGTGGATCACCGGGCCATGCGAATCCTGTGCAAAATGCCGGCTCGCCTCATCCTCGGGCTGGCGAAGGCGGATCGCCTGAATATAATGGCCGCCATGATTTCGAGACCGAATCCGGGAAGACTCTTTGTCTTCTGTGTGCTGTGCCTGCTCGCCGCTGTCTCGCCGGCTGCAGCGCAGAGCGTCGAGCGCCTGGGCGATTTCCAGGCATGGTCCGCTTTTCGTTTCACCGAGAACGGTAATCGCGCCTGCTACATGGCGAGCCAGCCGGTCAAGCACGAGGGCAAGTACACCAGGCGCGGTGACATCTACGCCTTGGTGACGCACCGCCCGGCGGAGAAGCTGCGCGACGAGGTCAGCTTCATCATCGGCTACAAGTTCAAGCCCGAGAGCAACCTCGAGGTCGCGATCGGCAGCGAGAAGTTCTCGCTTTTCACCAAGGAAGACGGCGCCTGGACCCACAGCAGCGACGACGACCAGCGTCTGGTCCAGTCGATGATCAAGGGCCAGACGATGGTCGTAAAGGGCGTCTCCTGGCGCGGCACGAATACGACCGACACCTATTCCCTGAGCGGCTTCACCAAGGCCTATCAGAGGATCTCAGCGACCTGCGCGGTGAACTGAGGCCTGTGCCGAGCTCGCCTTCCTAGGCGGCGACCGTCACCGCCCTTCGCCCCGGCAGCTCCCGCAGTTGCGCGCGGGCGACCTCCACGGCGGCCCATACCCGCTCCGTCGTCAAACCGTCGCGTCGCATCACCAGCCGAACGAGCGGATCGGACATGACCTCCTCGAGAGGCGGTTCGCTGTCGTCTGCATATCGAGCTTGCTGGCTGCCCAAGGATAACCTCCGTCCATCGGCCCCGTGGTGTTAGTTGGGGCGCAAGGAACAGGGGTTCAAAGGGCAATTCCGTGTCGTAAGTGGCATTTGCATGACCGTGGCGCCACGGCCGTTCGGACTCGCCACGCGGCCGGATGCGGGTGCTTACGACCAAACTGGATGGCGCAGCCCGGCTGTGTAGTAGTCGGCTACTACCATCCCGATCAAGCCGGCGGTAACATTACATCTGTTCTCCGGGCGCGACTTTTGTGCATACTCCCTGGAGAGGCTTCGTGTGACACACCGCTGAGACACCGGGGAGCGCCGGAGCAGGCGTCGCCCGGTCATCATGCGAGGGAGGGACAAGCGACGATTCAAGAACGCTGCGCGCGCAGTGGGCAGGGCGAGGCGGCCAACTCGGCACGACGTCGCATCCGCCCAATGACGAAGCGTTCGCCGTGCAAGATCGGCATCAAAAACCAACGACAAACACCATGCTAGGGAGGGCCCAAGAAAAATGTTCTACGTACCTCGGGACGCGATCCACAAGCGAGTGAGCCGCCGCAAGTTCCTGGAGCTCGGCGGCGGTGCGGCCACGGCGCTGGGTGCCGGCTCGATCGCGGTCGGCCTCGGCTCGCAGATCGTCCGCAGGCCGGCTTACGCCGCCGCCTCCGACGACGCGAAATGGAAGCAGTACGACGGCTCGAAGCTGGTCTTCATGTCGGAGAACACGCCGCCGTCCTTTGCCATCCGCGACAACCTGCAGGAGTTCTACGACCTCACCGGCATGGAGATCGAGATCCTCACCGACGACCTGCCGGTCGTGCAGCAGAAGGTCGGCATCGACCTGCGGGGCGGACAGGCCGACTTCCATCTGAACTACGTGCAGGACAAGCCGATCGGCTCACCCTTCGCGGACTTCTACGAGGATCTGTCGCCCTATCTCACCGACGAGACGCTGCCGCAGGACCCCGAGGGCTACGGCGCCGACGTCTGGTTCGAGAACTACCGCGACGCCTGCGGCGTCTACTACGACCGCGAGCGCCTGGTGGCCTTTCCCTACGACTGCGCGGTCGCCTGCACCTTCTATCGCCAGGACGTCTTCGAGGCCCACAGCAAGGACTTCGAGGCCGAGTACGGCTACCGCCTCGAGTTCACTCAGGATACGACCTGGAAGCAGGTGCGCGACTTCGCCGCCTTCATCAAGAAGCTGCGCGAGGGCGGCGCCGACGTGCCCTACGGCTACGCCCAGCACCATGGCTCCTTCGCCTGGACGACGCAGCTCGACATCCAGCGCATGCTCTTCGCCCACGGCCGCTGGATCGACTTCGACATCGACGACAAGCTCGGCGCCAAGGAGCCGGGGCCGACCAACTGGGGCGACGAGCAGTCGGTCCTGATCATGGACAAGTTCCGCGAGCAGGCCGAGGTCTGCCATCCCGACAACCTGGCCAACGGCACGCTGGAGCTGAACACCGTCTATCAGGCGGGTCAGATCGCCATGCAGGTGCAGTACCACGAGTTCGCGGCCACGGTGGAGGATGCCTCCACCTCCGTCGCTTCCGGCGGCAAGACGGCTTACGGCCCCTGCCCGAAGGGCGATCCCGAGTGGATCGTCGGCGGCGGTGAGGCGGTCAACGGCTGCAACTGCGGCATCGGCGGCATCGGCATCAACGCCAATGCCTCGGAGGACCTCAAGCGCGCCGCCTACATCTTCGCGATCTGGGCCACCTCGAAGAACACCCAATTCGACGTGCTGAAGGGCGTCGGCGGCACGCCGACCCGTAAGTCGGTGTTGGAGATCCCCGAGGTGCAGAAGGCGCGCAACCGGCCGACGACCATGCCGAACGCGCTCACTTTCGAGGCGGTCTACGACATCGGCATCAAGGACCCGCACTTCGTGCTCGGCCCCAAGATCCCGGAGGCCAACGAGTACCACAACATCATCGCGACCGAGACGCAGCGCTGCGTCTCGGGCGCGCTGTCCGCCGAGGAGGCCTGCGAGAGCATCAAAGAACAGCTCGACGACCTCCATGACATCTGAGCACGGCAGGGTCCGGGCCGGTCGCGGCCCGGACCCTGCAACCAACGGAACCGATACGGCGGCCTCTCCGTCGGCGGCGATGGTCCGGCAAAAGGCCGACACCCGTCGCGGACGGTGGGCCGTCCCGTCTGACCCTGGATGACGACGATGGAGGGAAGCGGAACGGACATCGAGGCACGCGGGGCCTTGGCGCGCTCCGGCGCCGAGGCTCCGGCGTCTCAGGTCGGCGCGCGCGAATGGACCGCAACGTCGGTCGACTACGAGCCGTCGTCCTTCAATCCGACGCCGTCGCGCCGCTACTACTTCTACCTGATGGCGCCGGCGGTGGTCGTGCTCGCCTGCATCACGATCTACCCCTTCATCTGGCTCATCTACATGAGCCTGCAC
>JAKSDN010000596.1 GCA_022360075.1 Kiloniellales bacterium
CGCCCGGGATCTCGAAGGTCACCTTGTGGACGATCTCCTTGCTCCGGGTGTCGATCACGCTGACCGTGCCGCCGATCTCGGAGGTCACCCAGACGTGCTTGCCGTCCTTGGTGAACTCGGCGAAGCGCGGCCGGCTGTCGACCAGCACGTTGGCGACGATCTCGTAGGTCTCGGTATCGATGAAGTGCGCCATGTTGGTGGTTTCGGAGGTGTTGACGATCACCTTGCCGTCCGGGCTCACGCCCATGCCCTCCGGCTCCACGCCGACCGGGACCTCGGCCAGCACATTGCCCTTCTCGACATCGACCACCGTCACCAAATTGTCGTCCTCGTTCGCCACGTAGAGCGGGTTGCCGCTCGGATGTAGCACGAAGAGTTCCGGGTCGGGCCCGCTCGGCAGCGTGCGCACGATTTGGAGCGTCTCGGTGTCCATCACCTCGACGTGGTTATCGTCGCTGGCGCAGATGTAGAGCAGCTTGCCATCGTTGCTTAGGATGATGCCGCGCGGCCGCTGACCGACGTCGATCGTGTGGGTGACCTCGAGCGTCTTGGCATCGATGATCGTGATGCTGTTGCCCTTCTCGTTGGACACGTAAATGGTCTGGGCCGCAGCGGGCGCGGCCAAAGCGAGGCCGAGTCCGGCCACGAGGGCGAGGGTCGCCTGTTCCTTCACCGTGTTCCTCCCTTGTCTGGCCGGCTTGTCTGCTCCGGCCGTGGGCTCAGCGTTGTGTTCGCGTGGGCCTCAGTTGAGCTTGCATTGGCTTTCCGGTTCGTCGAAGCCGAGGGTGTCGAGCTCCGTGCGCTGATGCAGGAACCCGGGCTGCGGCGAGACCGAGATCAGGGCCCGCGCGGTGGCGAGCAGCACCGGCTGGCGCATCTGCTGGTTCCAGCTTCTGAAGGTCAGGGCCTCGCCCTTGAAGGCCGCGAGCTTGAACTCGGTGCCGAGCATATAGTCCTTGAGGGTCTGCGGCTCGGCGCTGCTCGTGCGCGTGACCGCCTCGCCGATCGCGCGCACGGCGGCCCAGGCGGTGTGGTCGCGCTCGGTCATGTCGCGGCCGGAGAACTTCTTGAAGCGGCGCTGCACCTGGGTCCCACCCCACTGCTCGTGGCTGCGATGCCAAGCGGTCGGCACCAAGCCCTGGGTTCCGGCGACCGGGCGCGGCTCCCAGGTGCGATAGGGCAGGTACTCGCCGAAGACGTCGCTCACGTCGGCCACGACCAGCATGTCGTGGTCCTCCGCGTCCTGGGTGAAGACCGGCATTTGCCTTTGGATCTGGACGTGACCGCTGTCCGTGCGTGCCGAGGGCGCATCGCCCTCGAAGACGCGCTCCTCGACGATCTCGATGCTGAACTTCTTGGCGGCGCGGCGCAGCGAGTCGGCGAAGGCGCCGTCCCTCGGTCCCTGGCCGTGGACGAGAAACCAGTCCGACCACTTTTTCCAGGTGGCGTACTGCGCCAGCGCATCGGCCTTCATGGCGTCGCTCGGCATGACGTGGAGCACGTTGGCCCGGCAGTCCGCGTTGCGCAGCCGGTCGTCCTGGGCGCGCGTGTTGAAGATCAGGGCCTGGTCCGCGTCATTGCGGTCGGCGACCGCCAGCAGCTGCTCGGCGTGAAGGTCGGCGATGAACAGGCGCCGCCCGGCCGCGAGCTCTGCATCGAAGGCTGCGCCCAGATCGCCGCCCTCGGGCACGACAACCTCGGTGAGGCTGTATTCGTGCTTGAGGAAGCGCCCGGTCGTGGCGTTGTCCTCGATCGCCGCCCGTGCGCCCATGAGGCCGCGGTCCTCGAGGATCGGCTCGACCAGCGATAGGGGAATGCGCTGCTTTTGCTGCTGGGTCAGATAGACGATGGGGACGTCCAGGGGCTCTTGAGCCCGTGCCGACGGGGCTGCCGACAGGAACAACAGGGCGACCGCGACGGCGGCCACCGATCGCCCGGCGAACTCGACAACGCGCACTTCTGATCTTCCTCCCTGTGCGATCCTTATGTGAGCGATCGCGCGCTATTTCAACTTCTTAGCCCGCGTTCTTTCGCTTCATGTCGATCGGTGGCGACCACCGCTTTGTATGCTCTTGCGCCGCGAGGGCTAGTTATACCCCGAGATCGAAAAGAAGGATGGGGCCGGGCGGACCCAGCCCCGAGTCATGCTTCTCAATTCGAGCTCGGTTCGGAAACGAACTAATTTGGCCTCTCGCGCAACCTCGGTTAACTGGTCGCTTGACGGAGCAAGGGCTATGCCAAGTGAAATAGGGAGGGGAGCCCGGATAAAAAGGGCGCCTCGACACGACGAACCGGCGTCATGCGATCACTATTGGCTGATTTTAGCCACCTTTAATGGTCTAAATCAGCCAGTCGGGCCGCTCCATTTATCGTCTGGTTCGACGGGCTCGCCCTGCGGGTTGTATCCGGGCTGCCGGTCGGTCCTATGATCGGCTGCGCCCCTGAGGAGAGAAACCTTGAACCGAATTCCGTCGCTTGGTCGCGTCATGCTGATCCACAGCACGGCCTTCCTGTTCCTGATCGTCGTCAGCGTGGCCACGGGCGGCTCGATCATCTACCTACAGCAGGAATCGGCGCGCCAGGCCAAGGCCTTGAACCAGATGGTCGATGGGATCCAGGTGCTGCGCGGCGACCTCTATCGTCAGCTCAAGGAAGTATTCGACTACGTCTTCGTCGGCGATCCGGACGCCCTGGTGGAGTTCGAGGCCCTCGGGGAGGCCATTGCGGGGCGGCTGGAACGCTTGCGTGGGGCTTCGATCAATCTGTCGGCCGATCTCGGCGGTCAGGTCGAGAGCCTCGATTCCGCCTACGCCCGCGTTCTGGGCCGCGCGCGCAGCATCATGAACCAGACCCAGGCCGGATTCCCGCCGAGGGCGCTGTTGGAGGTCTTCGAGACCGAGCTGGAGAAGGGCCAGATGCTGCAGTACGAGCAGACCTTTCAGGCCACGGATTCCTTGGTCAGGGCCGCCAACCTGAAGCTGGAGCGCAACACGCGGCAATTCACGGTCCTGGCCATGGCGGCTCTGGTCGTGCCGCTGATCGCCGGCGTCGCGCTCCTGGCAATCTCGCGCCGCTTGCTCAAGCGCCAGGTCGCCGAGCCGGTCGGACTGCTGGTGCAGGCGGCCGAGGTTTTCCGCGATGGCCGGCTCGAACATCGGGTCCCGGAGGCGGGGCCATCGGAGTTCCTGACCCTGCAGCAGGCCTTCAACCGCATGGCGGAGCAATTGAAGGAAAGCCAGGGCGCTTTGGTTCTGGCCGAGAAGCAGGCCGTGCAGGGCGCCTTGGTGCCGATCATTGCGCACAACATCCGCAATCCCCTGGCCAGCATACGCGCCACCGCCCAGGTCATGGCCGCGCCGGAGCTGAGCCGCGATCAGCGCGAGGGCCTCGAAGGGATCGTACGCACGGTCGACCGCCTCGACGGTTGGGTCTCGCAGCTCCTGGACTACCTGAACCCTCAGGAGGCCCGGTTTGTCCCCGTCTCCGTGGCGGCCGTGCTCGATCAGGCGCAGCACATGGTCGAGCACGGCGTGCAGGAGAAGGCGCTTCGCGTGGACAGGCAGATCGATGGCGACGCGACGCTGATCGCCGACCGGGACCTGCTCGAGCAGGCGCTGTGCGGCCTGCTCGCCAACGCTGTCGAGGCCTCGCCCCCGGGTGCGGCGCTGCGCGTCGGCCTGAGGGAAGACGAGGCGACGGTACGGGTCTCCATCGTGGACCAAGGCCCTGGCATGCCCTTTGCAAATATCTCCGCGGACACAGGGCCGGGCGGCTTCGGTCCGGGTCCGACGACGAAGGCGGCGGGCAGCGGACTCGGGGTGCCATTCGCCCGCAAGATCTGCGAGATTCATGGCGGTGCGCTGACGTTTCACGCGGACCCGGGCGGCGGCACGGAGGCGCGGGTCGTCCTGCCCAAGGGCCGCGAGTTCAAGGCTTGAGGAACGAGATTGGCGGACGGCAGAGCATGCGGATCCTGATCGTAGAGGATGAGTCCCTGTTCGCGCAGGCTGTCGCCAAACGCCTGTCCTCTGCCGGGCATGACTGCGCCATCGCGGGGAGCTTGGGCCATGCGATCGCCCACCTGATGGGCGGCGAGAAGCGGCCGGATTTGCTCTTGCTCGACGAGCGTCTGCCGGACGGCAGCGGTCTCGAGTTGCTCAACGGTGGCGGCGCTAGCTCTTCGGGTGCGGCGCCGCCGGCGATCATCATGACGGCCTACGGCGAAGTGGAACAGGCCGTCACCGCGATGAAGCGTGGGGCGGTCGACTACCTCGAGAAACCGGTCGACCTCGACC
>JAKSDN010000901.1 GCA_022360075.1 Kiloniellales bacterium
ACCATGTTCTTGGGCAGCCAGGCCTGGGTGTCGTACCAGTACTGCACGTGCTCCCAGATCTTGCGGTCGTAGCCGGTCGAGCCGGAGGAGATCATGCTCTCGGCCACGCCGGTGGCGAAGGCCTGGGAGAGCTCGGCCGCCTCGATCTTGGTCGGCACCGCGCCCATCAGCTCGGCCAGGCGCGAGGTCGCGGCATTATAGGCGCGGAACTTGACGCCCTTCATGTCGGCCGCGCTCGAAACCGGGTTCTTGTTGTAGAGCCCCTGCGGCGGCCAGGGCACGGCGTAGAGCAGCTTGAGATCCTTCTCGGCCAGGATCTCCGCCATCACCGGGGTCGAGGCCTTGTGCAGCTTCATGGCGGCCTCGAAGCTGGTCGCCAGGAACGGCAGGGCATCGACCTCGAAGATCGGGTCCTCGTTGCCCAGGGCCGAGATCAGGCGCTCGCCGATCGGGATCGTGCCGCGACGCACCGCGCGGAAGATCTCGTTGCCCTTGAACAGCGAGCCGCTCGGATGGGTGACGATCTCGAGCTCGCCGCCCGTGGCCGCCGTCACCGCAGCGGCGAAGCGCGCCGCGTTCTCGGAATGGTAGTTTGTGGCCGAATAGGCCAGGGCCATGTCCCACTTCTCGGCGGCCTGCGCCGCCGCCGTCAGGCAGCCCAAGGCCAGAGCCGCCGCCACGCTCGTCTTGATCCAGGAACCCATGGTTCGTCTCCCTGCGTTCATACTCCCAGTGCGCAGGCCCGCCCTTTGACGGTGCCGCGATCGCCACAATAGTGTAACCGGTGGCATAGGACCATGGAATCGGCCGATCGGACAGAGCCAAGGGATTAGGACGGCTCCATCCCGGCCCGCCAGCAAATCGCCTGGACCAGATCTGCGACCGGCCGCCCCGTGGCCCGGGCAATGGCCTGCCGATAGGGCGAGAGGTTGGTGCATTCCAGCAGGATGACCGCGACGTCGGGATGGCGCGCCATCAGGCGCCGGGCGGCCGCGACGGCCTCGGCCTCGGCGCGCCCGTGGTCGATCTCGGCCCGGTCCTCGGCGATGGCGGGGTAGAGTTCCTCACCGGTCTCGATTCCCTCTACGGCGATGTTGGCGTCGTGCCAACCTGCGAAGTGCCGAGGGGCGAGCCGGCGCGAGTCGAACGTCAGCACCCCGATCTTCGCGGCGGGTCCATGCAGTGTGCGCAGGAACGGAATCAGGACCAGAGCGGACGACAGGACTGGAACTGCGAGTTCCTGCTCAAGCTGCGCCTGCAGGCTGCCGAGAAAGCCGCAGCTCGTCGCGATCAGCGAGACGCCCTCGTCGGCGAGCGCCCGGCAGGCCGCGAGGATATCCTCGGCGAGCGCCGGCTCGAGCGCTTCATCGGTCACGACCCGCGCCACCGTGGCGGCCGCGACGCGCCGGTAGAGCGTCTGAAAGGGAAAGCTCGCCGGATTGCCGATCTCGCCTTCGAGCCGCGGAAAGCGCGTGTCGAGCATGACGACGCCGAGGACGAAGGGGTGGGTCTCGACTCGGGTCATGACGGCATCTCGGCGTCGTAGGGCGGGTTAGCGAAGCGTATTCCGCCCTACGCCTGCTGCGACTCACACCCCAAAGTCGGGCTCAGCGAGGTCGGCCTGGCGGCAGGCGGCCGTCACCGTGTTGGCGAGCAGGCAGGCGATGGTCATGGGCCCCACGCCGCCCGGCACCGGCGTGATCAGGCCGGCCGGCGCCAGGGCCTCGTCGAAGGCGACGTCGCCGACCAGCCGGGTCTTCTTCGGTTCCTCCGGGGTCGGCGCCTCGATGCGGTTGATGCCGACGTCGATCACGGCGGCGCCGGGCTTGATCCAGTCACCCTTGATCATCTCCGGCCGGCCGACGGCGGCGACCAGGATGTCGGCGCGGCGGCAGACCGCCGGCAGGTCGCGGGTGCGCGAATGGGCGAGCGTCACGGTGCAGTTCTGGCCGAGCAAGAGCTGCGCCATCGGCTTGCCGACGATGTTGGAGCGGCCGACGATCACGGCCTCCTTGCCGGTCAGATCGCCGACGTAGGCCTTCAGCAGCATCAGGCAGCCGAGCGGCGTGCAGGCCACCAGCGGCGCGCCGCTGCCGGTCGAGAGCAGCCCGACGTTGACGACATGGAAACCGTCGACGTCCTTGGCCGGATCGATGGCGGCCAGCACGGCATTGCTGTCGATCTGATTGGGCAGCGGGAGCTGCACCAGGATGCCGTGGACCGCGGGATCGCCGTTCAGCTCGTCGATCAGGGCCAGCAGCTCGTCCTGGCCGGTGCTCGCCGGCAGGTCGTGCTTGAAGGAGTTCATGCCGGCCTGGGCGGTTTGCAGCGCCTTGTTCTTGACGTAGACCCGGCTCGCCGGGTTGTCGCCGACCAGCACCACGGCAAGCCCAGGGGTCAGGCCGTGCTTGTCCTTGAGGCCAGTCACCGCCTCGCCGACCCGCGCGCGCAGGCCGGCGGCGAAAGCCTTGCCGTCGATCACCTTCTCGTCGCGTGTGGGAAGCTCCGCCGTCATCGTCTGCTGCATGCCGTCCATCCTGTTGTCTCGCCGCCGTCCTGGGCGCGGCTAGTCTTAAGCACGGGGAGACCTTCGCAATCAACCCGCAGCGTCTCAAACCCGGCCCTTACCGACTTCCGCTCGCGCGCTCTTGATCGAGCCAACGTTGGATCGCGGCTTCGAGCGCCTTCGCTTCGCCCTCGATCAGCAGGGTCTTGGTCCGGTCTCTCTGGCCGGCGACGATCGTGATCGCGCTCTTCGGCAGGCGCCAGGTCTTGGCCAACAGCTTGATCAGGGCGGCATTGGCCCTGCCGTCCTCGGGCGGCGCGGTGGCCCGGGCCTTGAGCGCCTTCCGGCCGTCGGCAAGGCCAACGACTCCCTCGACGGCGTTGCCGCGGGCATTCGCTTGAAGGCGGAGAAGGAGACGCAGGCCTCCGGCGGCGGGCTGAAACGGGCTCGTGGCGGAGGCGGGCACGCCCCTCACATGCGCATCAGCGAGACCAGAATGTTGCCCAGCACCATCTTGGCGAAGTAGAGCACCAGGATCAGCACCACCGGCGAGATGTCGATACCGCCCAAATTGGGCAGGATCCGGCGAATCGGCCGCAGCGCCGGCTCGGTGATGCGCCAGAGGAAGTCGCCGATCATATAGACGACACGGTTCGTAGTATTGACGACGTTGAAGGCGACCAGCCAGGACAGAATCGCCGAGATGATGACGACCCAGATGTAGAGATCGATGGCGATGATCGCGATACGGATCAAAGGATCGAGGATGATCACAAGCCCCTCCCTCGGCCGCCGCCCGCGCGGCGGCACGCGCGGCTAACATAATGACCAGCCGGGGGCTAAACAAGGCGTTGAAAAGGCCAGGATCTGGCGCCTTTGACGGGCCACCGGAGCGCCCCCGACTGGCGTCGCCGCGGGCCGTGGCGACGCCCGCGCAGCCCGCCTTGACACGAACAGACCTTGCCCCCAATATCCGCGCGCTTTGCGCCGGCCGGCCTGAAGGGCCTGTCGGATTCCCGCGTCGCGGGACTTGTGGGGCCGTAGCTCAGTTGGGAGAGCGTCGCGTTCGCAATGCGAAGGTCAGGGGTTCGACTCCCCTCGGCTCCACCACTTCACCTAAAGTCGTCCGGTCTCGCCTCGGGTCTAATGGTTCGAACTCCGCTCCCGGGGCGCCACCGAATTACCGTAACTGCAGTTTTGAGTGAGCGGCTAGAAGTGTCGGGCGCAAAAGCGTTCTGCCGGATGCTCGCGTTGTTTATCGCCGCGTACGGTGCGGCTAAGGGTTTCCACTTCGCCAAGGCACGCATTGAGAGCTCTTGAAGAAGTCTGTTGAGACCGACGCCCCGGCACGCCGCGAGCGCCTCGAGGCGCTCATTCTGATCCTTCGGAAGGCGACCTGTCGGGCTCGCCAGGCTCGTGTCGATGTCTAGAGCGTTTTCCGATCGTACGGCCCCGGCCCACGCCCCCACCCGGCCACCCAACGCCAGTATCCTAAGGGTGGCCGGGTGGGGGCGTGGGCCGGGGCCGACTCCATGCGAACGCAAAACGCGCTA